>NZ_DLJW01000102.1:0-5288 GCF_002477705.1 Stenotrophomonas sp. UBA7606
GCCATGCTCGGCAGGGGTTTCCTTGTAAACCCAAGGCAGGAGCGGCAATTTCGCCTGCGGCAGATCCGAGGCATTGTCGGCAAGGCCAATGCCGAGCATGGCTCGGCACTACCTGTAGGCGGCAGGGTCGCTTACTTGGCTTTTTCGGCGATCCAGGCGTCGAGCTTTTCGTCCAGCACGTCCAGCGGCACCGAGCCGTCCTTCAGCACTTCGGCGTGGAACTCGCGGATGTCGAACTTGGCGCCCAGCTTGTCCTGCGCGCGCTTGCGCAGTTCCTGGATCTTCAGTTCACCCGTCTTGTAAGCCAGTGCCTGGCCCGGCCAGGCGATGTAACGCTCGGCTTCGGCAACCGCATCAGGCTCGCTCACCGAGGAATTGGCGAACATGTAGTCCAGCACCTGCTGGCGGGTCCAGCCCTTGGAGTGCAGGCCGGTGTCCACCACCAGGCGTACCGCACGCCACAGCTCGCCCTGCAGGCGACCGAAGTAGCTGTACGGGTCGGTGTAGACGCCCAGGTCCTTGCCCAGGCTCTCGGCATACAGGCCCCAACCTTCGATGAAGGCGGTTTCGCCACCAAAGCGACGGAACGCCGGCACGCCCTTCAGCTCCTGCTGCAACGCAAGCTGGAAGTGATGGCCCGGGATGGCTTCATGCAGGAACAGGTCTTCGGCGTCCCAGGTCTTGCGCGTCGGCAAGTCGTAGGTGTTCACGTAGAAGATGCCCGGGCGGCTGCCATCTTCGCTGGGCTGCATGTACTCACCACCGGCGGCCGACTTGGCACGGAACGCCTCGATCGGGCGGATCTCGAAGCCGGCCTTCGGGGTCAGCGAGAACAGCTTGGGCACATTGGCATTGATCTTGGCTTCCAAGCCGCGATAGTGCTCCAGCAGTGCCGGCTCGGACTTGAACTCGAACTGCTTGTCGTTCTGCATGAACTTGAAGAAGTCCTGCAGCGAGCCCTTGAAGCCCACCTCGGCCATCACCTTCTGGATTTCGCCATGGATGCGCGCCACTTCAGCCAGCCCGATCTCGTGGATCTGCTCCGGGGTCTGCGCGGTGGTGGTGCTCTGCTTGGCGTTGAAGGCATACCAGGCCTTGCCGTCGGGCAGCGAATCCAGGCCCACGGTGTCGCGGGTGGCCGGCAGGTAATCGTTGGCGATGAAGTCACGCTGCTGCTTGATCGCCGGCATCAACGTGTCGTTGATCAGCGTGCGGAAGGCCTCGGTCAGGCGGTCCTTGTCGGCCTGCGAGAAGTCGGCCGGCATCTGCTTGATCGGCCCCCAGAACTGGCTGTCCTCGGCCTTGGCAGTGATGATGTCGTCGAACTGCGGCACCACCTTTTCCATCAGCACGCGCGGCTGCACCACGCCGGCCTTCATGCCTTCGCGCATATTGGCGTTCTCGGTCGCCAGCAGCACCGGGATGCGCGCCGCACGCGCCAGCCAGTTGTCGTAGTCCTTGACCGTCTTGAACGGCTGCGCCACCTGGCCCGAACCCAACATCACCGCATAGCTGACGGTGGAGCCCATCTGGTTGACCGGCATCATCCAGCCCGGGAACTTCTCCCCTTCCAGCGACTGCTCCTGCTCCTCGACGAAGATGCGGTAGCTGAGCAGGTCCTGCCCGGCCAGGCCGGCGTCGCCGATCTTCTGCACCTTGTCCAGCCACTCCTGGGTGAAGTCATGGCTTTGCTTGCGGAACTCGGCCGAGCCGAAATCCGGCAACTGGTCGTTGTAGCGGTTGTCACCCTGGAAGGTGGCCTGCAGCGGGTTCAGCTTGAGCACGCCTTCCCAATAGTCGGCATACAGCTGGTTCAGCTGCGCGGCCTTGTCGGCCTGCGGTGCCTGCGCGTTGCTGTCGCCGGCGGCAGGCTGCGAGGACGGGCTGCAAGCGGCCAATACGGCAGCCAACGACAGGGAAACGGCAAATGCCAACGGGCGGATAGTCATCAGGGGTTCTCAACCGGGGAAACAATGCTGCCAGCGTCAGTCGAACTGTCGATATCGGGAAGGGCCAAAGGTCACTCCCGCCTCAGCCAGCATCGCGGTCGCGCCCGCAACCGGTCATAATCCGCCCCCAGCCGCAGCCGCTCCGCGCCTGCCCTCCTTTTGTTCATGCTGGCCCGGCAGCCCTGTGCCCGGCCCCGCATCTGCCGTATCCAGCCGTATCTATGACTACTTCGCGCCGCCCCCTGGGCTTCTGGTCCGCTACCGCCCTGGTTGTGGGCAGCATGATCGGCTCCGGCACCTTCCTGTTGCCCGCCACCCTCGCCCCTTATGGCGCCGCCACCCTGATCGGCTGGGGCATCACCCTGTGCGGCGCACTGCTGCTGGCGGTCACCTTCGCGCAGCTGGCCAAGCGCTGGCCACAGACCGGCGGCCCCTATGTATTCGCCCGCAATGCGTTCGGCGAGCTGCCCGGCTTCATGGTGGCCTGGAGCTACTGGATCTCGATGTGGTGCGCCATCGCCGCCATCGCGGTGGCGTTTGCCGGCAGCATCGGCGCGATTTTCCCGGCCCTGACCGCTACCCCGGTGCGGGCGGCGGCCTGTGGCCTGGTAGCGCTCTGGGCCTGCGCCGGGGTCAATCTGCTCGGTGTGCGCGAGGCCGGCCGCCTGCAGTTGCTGACCACCGTGCTGAAAGTGGTGCCGCTGCTGATGTTCGGGCTGGTCGCGCTATGGCTGGTGGACACCCGCCATTACGTCCCGTTCAACCCCTCCGGCGAGTCCCTGAGCAGCGTGGCCGGCGCCACCGTCGCACTGACCCTGTGGGCGATGATCGGCCTGGAAGCGGCCACCGTGCCGGCCGATTCGGTGGACGACGCACCGCGCACCGTGGCCCGCGCCACCGTCGCCGGCACCGCCATCGCCGGCATCGCCACGGTGCTGGCCTGCACCACCGTGCTGGGCCTGCTGCCGGCCGATGTGCTGGCCCGGTCCAGCGCGCCGATGGCCGATGCTGCCGCCGCCCTGGGGGGGCCTACCGCCGGCATGTTGCTGGCCGTGGTGATGGCCATCTCCTGTGTGGGCGCCCTCAATGGCTGGACCCTGCTGTCAGCGCAACTGCCGATGGCCGCGGCCCGCGATGGCGTGCTGCCGCGGGCATTTGCCCGCGAAAACAAGCGCGGTGCACCGGCCTTCGGCGTGATTGTCAGCTGCCTGTTGGCCACGGTGCTGGTGATCTGCAACTACAACCGCTCGCTGGTGGACCTGTTCAAGTTCTCGGTGCTGCTGTCCACCGCCGCCACCCTGCTGCCCTACCTCGCCGGCGCCGCCGCCTGGCTGTGGCGCGGCAGCGGCGTCGTCTCACGCATCGCCGCGGCAGGCGCGTTGGTGTTCAGCCTCTATGCCATCGGCGGCATCGGCAGCGAAGCGCTGCTGTGGGGCGTGGTATTGATCGCAGCCGGCCTGCCGATCTACTTCGGGCTGCGCCGGCGCTGAGCCACGCTCATCGCGCTGGCGCCGTCAGGCTGCGATAGCGGAAATCGCGGATCGCCACCTCGCCGCTGCCCGCGCAGTAGATGCCCAGCTTCAAGCTGAGGAATCCGCCAAACACGTTGTGATGCAGGCCGGAGACTTCCATGCGGGTGGGATGCAACTGCCAACTGCGTCCCCCGTCGTGCGAGTAGTGGAAGGTCACCACATTCTCGACATTGCTCAGCCTTACCCGCACCGGCCCCGGCTTGCGCGGCGCGCGCGCCCACACCAGCTCCTCGGCGTACTGGAAGTTCTTGATGCTGTCGGCGGCAAAGCCGACGCCGACGAAGGCCTTGTTGTTGTAGTACAGCAGCAAGCCGGCCTCGGCACCCGGCGCAGGCTCCAATGTCACCTCGACCTCGTAGGAGCGATCCGGCACGCCGCAGGTCAGCGGTGAACTGTCGATCGGCGAGCTGCCACTGGCCTGCAGATGCAGGCGGCCATCGCCGTAGCGTGCACGTTGGCATTCGTTGGGGCCGGGGTTATGAAACGCCCATTGCGTGCCGAAACGGTCTTTGCTGAAGTCATCGGACAGCGCGAATCCGCCCGTGCTTGGCTTGCCGCCGGCCGGCTTGGGCAAGGGCCGCGAAAGATCGCCGCCCCGCGCGCGGAACCAGCCGTCCTCGGTCCAGGCAATAGGCTCCAGCAAGGTCTGCCGGCCAAGCGTGCGGAAGCCATTTTCATAGCCGTGGTACACCATCCACCAATCCCCGGCCGGCCCTTCCACCAGGGTGGCATGGCCGCGCGACCACCACGGCTCAGCTTCGGACAGGGTACGTACCAGCGGATTGTGCGGGCAGTGTTCCCAAGGCCCATGGATGGAGCGCGAGCGCGCGGCAATCACCATGTGGCCGGTGACCGGGCCGGCAGTGCCACCGACGGCCGTCACCAGGTAGAACCACTGGCCATGACGCAGCAGCTTGGGGCCTTCCGGGGCGAAGTTCTCGGTCACCCAGTCGTCCGGGTAGTGCCACGGGCTGTAGGCTGGCTCCAATGCACCGTCGGTGGCCAGGCCGTCATCGCGCAGGCGTACGCGGCGGATGCCATTGACGAACAGATAGCGCTTGCCGTCCTCGCCAACGATATGCCCCGGATCGATGCAGCCTTCGATCTTCAGGTCCACCGGCTCGCTCCAGGGGCCGGCGATGTTGTCAGCCCAGATCACGAAGATCGACCAGCCGTTGCCGGTGGGGTTGGCCGGCAGATAGATGTAATAGCGGTCGCCGTGCTTGCACAGGTCTACCGCCCAGATATCGCCCAGCGTCCTGTGCAGGGCGGGCCCGATCGGTGCCCAGTTGACCAGGTCGGTGGAATGCCAGATCACCAGCCCGGGATAGGAATAGAACGACGAGAACGTCATGTAGTAATCGTCGCCATCCTTGAGGATGCTGGGGTCGGGGTGGTCGCCGGCGACGATGGGATTCAGATAGGTGCCGTCACCCAGATCGGCGCTGCGCTGCCCTTCCGGGCCGCGGCCCCAGCGCGGTATGACCGGGCTGCAGGCGGCTTCGACCGCAGCGGGTGCCGCCAGTGCTGACAGCGGTGCCACCAGCGCACCTGCGGCAAGGGCTTTGAACAGGTCGCGACGTGACGTCTCTGGCATGCGCTGTGGTTCTCACTCGTCTGGAGGCTGCGGCCGTGCAGCCATGAACAGGTGAGTGTAGCCGTCGCGCAGGCCGGAGCAGCAAGGCCGCAGATGGGGCTGTGACGCAATGCCCGTGTTCGCGGGCATGCGTTGAAAGTTGCGCTTGAAAGCAGCGTGGCCCAGTCGAGGCCGTGCGCAATCGCCTAGCTGTGATCTCTCAGTAGGTTG
>NZ_DLJW01000030.1:0-60689 GCF_002477705.1 Stenotrophomonas sp. UBA7606
GCCCATGATCGAGCCGCCGGCTTTCACCTTGACGAAGAACGCGCCGATGATCGAGGCGATGATGGATACGCCGCCCAGCACCAGCGGGTAGAGCACCGCATTGCGGCCAACCTCGTCCATCATCATGCCGCCCAGCAGCATGGTGGCGATCACGGTCACCGCATACGTCTCGAACAGGTCAGCGGCCATGCCGGCGCAGTCGCCGACGTTGTCACCGACGTTGTCGGCGATCACCGCCGGGTTGCGCGGGTCGTCCTCGGGTATGCCGGCTTCGACCTTGCCGACCAGGTCGGCGCCGACGTCCGCACCCTTGGTGAAGATGCCGCCGCCCAGCCGCGCGAAGATCGAGATCAGCGAGCTGCCGAAGGCCAGCCCGACCAGCGCATGCAGGTTGTCGGCCTGGCTCAGGCCCATGCGTTGCAGCAACAGGAAGTAGCCGGCCACACCGAGCAGGCCCAGGCCCACCACCAGCATGCCGGTGATCGCACCACCACGGAAAGCAACATCCATCGCCGCGCTCATGCCATTGCGGGCGGCCTCGGCGGTGCGCACGTTGGCGCGTACCGAGACGTTCATGCCGATGTAACCGGCAGCGCCGGACAGCACGGCGCCTATCGCAAAGCCAATTGCCGTATACCAGCTGAGGAAAATGCCCACCAATACGAACAGCACCACGCCGACCACGGCGATGGTCAGGTATTGGCGGTTGAGATAGGCGCGGGCGCCTTCCTGGATGGCGGCGGCGATTTCCTGCATGCGGGCATTGCCGGCAGGTTGCCGCAGGATCCACTGGGCCGAAATGATGCCGTAGAGGATGGCAACTACCGCACAGACCAAAGCGAGCACAAGACCGTACTGTTCGAGCATGACCCCTCCCAACGTTGGTGGATGCCAACCAGCGAATGGCTGAAGCGGGGGACACGCCGGGCAGATCGAAGCACTGGAACAGACCCGGGGCCGCTGGGCGGCTGTGGTACGTGTCGCTGTGTTCAAACACTCCTGGAGCGGCCCGAGTATGACTGCCAGCTGTCTCCTCCGCCAGCCGTCCTCGCGTTTGCCTGCCGGTTCAGCACGCCGGTGGCAACGTGCTGCGTCTGTCACCAGGAGTTGCCCGATGAAATCTGCCGCGCCATTCATGTTGTTGGCCCTGTTGCCATTGGGTGCGTTGGCCGCAACGCCCAAGGCCGAGATCGAGCGCCCGGCGGCTGCGGCGCAGGCCATTGGCGTGGTGCATACCGTGCGCCAGATCCCCGAGGCCTGTACCCGCATCGAAGGCCGTTTCACCGGTACGGCGGCGCAGCCTTATGACATGCAGCTGGTGCGGACCAATCCGCAGTGCCAGCCACGTGCGGTGTTCCTGGATGCAAGCAAGGTCAATCCCAGTGAAGCGGCTGGCTGGAAGCTCAACGAAGTAGTGCATGTGCCCTCGGCGGCCTGCAGTTCGCAGCAGGCGCTGATCGAGGTATGGCGCAAGCCTGCAGGCCAGCAGGTGGCGTTGGATGGCCAAGGCCAGAACCGGGTGTACTTGGAAGATGCCAAGCAGCAGGCCGCAGCCGGTCGGCTGGCGGCGCTGCCGGCGTATTCGGTAAAGCTGGCAATGCAGGGCGCAGCCTGCCGTTGAAGCCGCTGCCGGGCAGGGTTCGGCATTACGCATGGATCGCAGTGAGCCCCTCTCCCGCATGCGGGAGAGGGGTTGGGGTGAGGGCGCTTTGCTGGTAACGCCCCTGCCGAACATGGCTCGGCACTACGTTGTTGCGCCCTCCCTTTCGCGCAGCGAAGGGGAGGGTTGGGAGGGGTGCTTTCTGCGGGTAACGCCCCTGCCGAACATGGCTCGGCATTACGTTGTTGCCCCCTCCCTTTCGCGCAGCGAAGGGGAGGGTTGGGGAGGGGTGCTTTCTGCGGGTAACGCCCCTGCCGAGCATGGCTCGGCACTACGTTGTTGCGCCCTCCCTTTCGCGCAGCGAAGGGGAGGGTTGGGAGGGGGGCTTTCCGCGGGTAAAGCCCTGCCGAGCATGGCTCGGCACTACCCCGGCTTTCAGTGCTGAGCGACCGTCATCAGCAGCGGAGAGTCGAAGATCGCGGCGGGTGAAATCACCGGTTCCGCCAACGGGATGCGGTTGCCATAGCGTTCGCGCAACTTGCTGCGGACCGCCGGCGTCTGCAGGTTGAAGCTGTCCAATCGCGCCAGCGGTGCCAGTTCAATGCCGGCGGCGTCGCGGTACAGCTTCCACACCAGTTCCGAACAATAGATGCGCTGGTCCGACCATTCAAAAGTCAGGTCGTAGGGACGGCCGATATACGGCGCTGCGGCTGCATGCAGGCGCTGCTTGTCCGCCGGGCCGAGTGGGGTGGTGGTGCGCTTGATCACATACCGCCCCTCCAAGCCGCGTTGCAGCCAGGCCTGCAAGGGCGTGTAACGCACCGGTTGCACGGCTTCCAGGACATAGGGGCGCCCTTCGCGCAGCAGCACCATGCCCATGTGGCTGTAGCGCGAACCGGTGGCCGCCTGCACCGCTGCGCTTTGGCTGGAGGTGGAGGTGTGGAAGACGATGTCGCCATCTTCGGGGGTGTAGGCATTGGCCAACGGTGCCAATGCCAGGCACAGCAGCAAGGCAATGCAGCGCATCACCTTCGGTGCCGCATGCAAGGGCCCCGCTGCCGTCCTGCCACGATAGCGCAGGCCTGATCGCATCAGCCTTCCCAGGCCGCCAGCTTCTTCGCCACCGCCACGTTCTTCAGGGTGACGTACTTCGGCAGGCCGTCACGGCCGTAGGGCAGCGGCGCTTCGCCACGGATCAGCGGCTGCAGGTAGCGGCGCGCCTTTTCGGTAATGCCAAAACCATCCTTGCGGATGAAGCCGGCCGGCATCTTCTTCTCGTGGTTGGCCACCTTGGACAGTGGCGCGGCTTCGATTTTCCAGCGGTACGGCACATCCGAACTGCGCACGATCACCGGCATCACCGAGTTCTGTCCCTTCAGTGCGAATTGCACCGCCGCCTTGCCCACCGCCTGCGCCTGTTCCCAGTCGGTCCTGGAGGCAATGTGGCGGGCCGAGCGTTGCAGGTAGTCGGGCAAGGTCCAGTGCACCTTGTAGCCGAGCTCGGCCTTGACCTTGCCGGCCAGGTAGGAGGCCACGCCGCCGAGCTGGGTATGGCCGAAGGAATCCTTGACCCCGCCGGCATCGGCGACGAACTGGCCATCGGCGGTGTGGATGCCTTCGCTGGCGACCACCACGCAGAAACCGACCTTCTCAACGACTTGCTTCACCTTGGCCAGGAACACTGGCTCGTCATAGGCACGCTCCGGCAACAGGATGATCTGCGGTGCGTCATCGGGGTTCTCGCCAGCCAGTCCTGCAGCGGCGGCCAGCCAGCCAGCGTGGCGGCCCATCGCTTCGTAGATGAAGACGCGGGTCGAGGTTTCGGCCATCGCCGCCACATCCAGCGCCGCCTCGCGCACCGAGATGGCGGTGTACTTGGCCGCCGAGCCGAAGCCAGGGCAGGTATCGGTGACCGCCAGATCGTTGTCGATGGTCTTGGGAACGCCCACGCAGGTCAGCGGGTAGCCAAACTCCTTGGCCAGCTGTGAGACCTTCAGCGCGGTGTCGGCCGAGTCATTGCCACCGTTGTAGAGGAACCAGCGCACGTCGTGTGCCTTGAACACCTCCAGCAGGCGCTCGTACTTGGCGCGGTCGGCCTCCAGCGACTTGAGCTTGTAGCGGCAAGAGCCGAACGCGCCGCCCGGGGTGTGGGCCAGCGCGGCGATGTTGGCGGCCGACTCCTTCGAGGTGTCGATCAGCTCCTCGCGCAGGGCGCCAAGAATGCCGTTGCGTGCAGCCAACACCTTGATTTTCTTCGATCTTGCCTCGCTGATGACGGCCGAGGCGGTGGCATTGATGACGGCGGTGACGCCGCCGGACTGGGCATACAGCAAGGTGCCTTTGGACATGGGCAATACTCTCCAGAGCGGGGGACATTCCGGGACATTGGCCGGATGCGGTAAGCTGCACATATTGCGGTGCAGCGTGAATCGGCCCATGAGTCTAACGCCGCTGTCCGTCCCGTTACCTCAAACATATGGGAGTCAGGAATGCGATTGGTTCTGTTGGGACCGCCCGGTTCGGGCAAGGGCACGCAGGCGACGAGCCTGAAGGAACAACTGCAGGTTCCGCACATTTCCACCGGTGACCTGCTGCGTGCCGAAGTGGCTGCCGGCACCGAACTGGGCAAGCAGGCCAAGGCGGTGATGGATGCCGGCAACCTGGTGTCCGACGACATCCTGCTGGGCATGCTGGAGTCGCGCCTGTCCCAGGCCGATACCGCCAAGGGCTTCATCCTGGACGGTTACCCGCGCAACGTGGCCCAGGCCAATGCACTGGGTGAACTGCTGGCCAAGCTGAACCAGCCGCTGGATGCCATCGTGCAGCTGGACGTGCCGACCGACCTGCTGGTCGAGCGCATCGCCGGCCGCGCCAAGGAGCAGGGCCGCGCCGACGACAATCCGGAATCGGTGCGCCAGCGCCTGCAGGTCTACAACGATTCCACCGCACCGGTGATCGACTTCTACGCTGCCAAGGGCACCCTGGCCCGCGTGGACGGCGTTGGCGCGCTGGACGAAGTGCTGGCCCGCATCCTGGCCGCGATCAAGCGCTGATGATCCAGGGGCTGTGACGGTTTGCCGCCGCAGCCTCGATGCGCCGCCGCGCTGGTGGTGGTGGCGCATACGGAAACGCCCGGATCCATGAGCTGGATCCGGGCGTTTCGCATGTAAAAGCCAGCAAAGGGCGTGCTCACGGCCCCATCAGCATGAGCTCCCTGGGGATGGCCTCTTGGGGAGTAGGACCTGAGGGATACTGAGGCTGGCGTCACGCATTTTCGTTGTGAAATGGTCGTGACGGTATCGGGGAATCCCCTACATCGATTGGGGGTACACCTACACGATTTCGGGCGTACCCCTTACCCGCGCGCATCGGCGACAATCAACGCATGAGCAAGATCCACATTCTCGGCATTGCCGGAACTTTCATGGGCGGTGTGGCCGCCTTGGCCCGCGAGCTCGGTCATCAGGTTGAAGGCAGCGACCAGGCGGTCTATCCGCCGATGTCCACGCAGCTGGAGACCTTGGGCATCAGCCTCTCGCAGGGTTACCTGCCGTCCAATATCAGTGTTGATTGCGACGAAGTGGTGGTCGGCAACGCGCTGTCGCGTGGCAACCCGGCGGTGGAGGCGGTGCTGGATGCGGGGCGTCGCTATACCTCGGGGGCACAATGGCTGTCCGAGCAGGTGTTGCCGGGCCGCGACACGCTGGCCGTGGCCGGCACCCATGGCAAGACCACCACCACCACCATCCTGGCCTATCTGCTGCAGGCCGCGGGCCGCGAGCCCGGTTTCCTGATTGGTGGTGTAGCCGAGGATTTCGGGGTATCGGCACGACTGGGGCGATCGATTGCTGTGGTTGCGGGTAAGGCCTTACCCCCATCCGCCCCTGCGGGGCACCTTCCCCCGGCGGGGGAAGGGGAGGACGTATCGATCCTTTCGGATCGACCACTTTTTGTGGTGGAAGCTGACGAATACGACACGGCGTTCTTCGACAAGCGCAGCAAGTTCGTCCATTACCGCCCGCTGGTGGCCATCCTCAACAACCTGGAGTTCGACCACGCCGATATCTTCCCGGACGTGGCCGCGATCCAACGCCAGTTCCACCATCTGGTACGCACCGTTCCCGGCCGTGGCCGCCTGATCGTCAACGGCGAGGACGAGCATCTGGCCGAAGTATTGGCGATGGGCTGCTGGACGCCGGTGGAGCGCTTTGGCTTTGATGCGGCGCTGGAATGGAGCGCGCGTCTGATCCAGCAGGATGGCAGTGCATTCGCGGTGCTGCACCGGGGCAGGGAAGTGGCCACGGTGGAATGGTCGCTGCTGGGCCGGCACAACGTGCTCAATGGCCTGGCTGCGTTGGCCGCCGCGCATGCGGTGGGCGTGGACCCGGCGCAGGTGGCGCCGGCGCTGGCCGGTTTTCGCAGCGTCAAGCGGCGCATGGAAGTCATCGGCCAGGCGCAGGGCATCACCATCTACGATGACTTTGCCCATCACCCCACCGCCATCCACACCACGCTGGAGGGTCTGCGTGCCAAGGTGGGCGATGCGCACATCGTGGTGGCGATGGAGCCACGCAGCAATTCGATGCGGTTGGGCGCGCATTCCGATGCGCTGGCGCCGTCATTGGATATCGCCGATGCGGTGGTGTTCCTGGCCCGGCCGGAGCTGCCCTGGGATGCTGCCAAGGTGATTGATGCCGTGCGCGGTGATGCACAGGCCGTGGCCGATACCGATGCGTTGCTGGCCAAGCTGGGTGAAGTCGCGCGTGCTGGGGACCACGTGGTGTTCATGTCCAACGGTGGCTTTGATGGCGCGCCGCGGCGCTTTCTTGCGCAGTTGAGCTGAGCAGATCCGTTTCGGTCCGGTAGTGCCGAGCCATGCTCGGCAGGGGCCTTACCAGCAAAACCAAAAGCACCCCTCCCCAACCCTCCCCTTGGCCTGCGGCCAAAGGGAGGGAGCGTTGTAGTGCCGAGCCATGCTCGGCAAGGGGCTTTCCCAGCCAAGCCAAAAGCACCGCTCCCCAACACTCCCCTTGGCCTGCGGCCAAAGGGAGGGGCGTAGTGCCGAGCCATGCTCGGCAAGGGGCTTTCCCAGCCAAGCCAAAAGCACCCCTCCCCAACTCTCCCCTTGGCCTGCGGCCAAAGGGAGGGGGCGTAGTGCCGAGCCATGCTCGGCAAGGGCCGTTCCCAACCAAGCCAAAAGCACCCCTCCCCAACTCTTCCCTTGGCCTGCGGCCAAAGGGAGGGGGAGTAGTGCCGCGCATGGCCCGGCATTACCGGTGTGTTGTGGCTAACGGGTCTTCGCCGCGCTGTATCCCATCGAGGCTGATATATGCGCGGCGGCGCTCAGCAGGGCCTGTACGTGGGCCGGGTCGGGGGTACTGGGCAGGTAGTGGATCGATCCCACGATCGCCAGGGTGCCGAACAACTCGCCGTTGCCCTGCAGCAGTGGCGCGGCCAAGGCATTGATGCCGATGTACAGCTCTTCCGGCGCGTCGGCCCAGCCACGCTTGCGTACCAGCTCGATCTCCGCCGCCAGCCGGTCGGGGTCAACGATGGTGCGCGGTGTGCAGGCCGGCAGGGTTTGCGACAGGTAGGCACGGCGCAGCTTGTCGGGCCCGTAGGCCAGCGCGATCTTGCCCTGCGCCACGCTGTTGTGATGGAAACGGGTGCCCGGGCGCAGGCTGATTTCCACCGGCGCGGTGCCGCGCAGCAGATCCAGCACCACGACTTCGTTGTCGGAGAAGGTGGAGATCACCACTGTCTGCCCGACCTCGTCGCGCAGTTGCTCCAGCACCGGCTTGGCCAGGCCCATCACGTCGAAACGGCTGCTGCAGGCGCGGCCCAGCAGGAACATCTGCCAGCCCACGCGGTACTGGTTGTTGTCCGGGTCCTGATCGACATAGCCGTGTTCGCGCAGCACGCTGAGGTGACGATGCACGCGTGCCTTGGGCATACCCAGCAACTGCGCCAGGCGGGTGACGCCCAGCCCGGTGGGGGCAGCGGCCAGGGCCTCGATGACCTTCAACGAGACGATGGCGGTGGGCAGGCCGTGCTCGGCGCTTTCTTCCTGTGCTTCGACCGCGCCGTTGGCGGCACGCACTTCCTGTTTGTCATTGACGACGTTGCGGGGCATCGGTTACCTGTCGGCGTTTCCATGGTCGGAGCGCGACCGAACAGGTCGCGCTTTGTGCCGATTATGGCAGGTCGATGTATCGCTCTGCGAAAACCTTGTACCGCTGGGTCTTCTGCGCGGCGGCGTCCTCCGGGCGCACGTAGCGGATCGAGCTGCGCCCCTTGAGCTGGCGCGGCAGCAGGAAACAGCGGATGAAGCGGGTCTCCTCGGCGTCGGTGGTGGGCGCCAGCACCGGTGCGTGGCCGAGCTCGAACCAGGCGCTGCCGGGCGGATGTTGATGGCTGTTGCCCAGTGTTTCGATGCTGATCAGGCCGTAATCGCAGATGCGGATGCCCGGGCCCTGGTGCACGTGGGTCAAGGCGACGCCGCCCTTGGGAAAGTCGACCCGGTCGCAGCGCATCAGCCATTCGAAGCGGCGGTCCAGGCTGATCGGCGCTTCCAGCTTCAGTTCGCTGCGGGTAGCCGGGGCCGAGGGCAGGGCAGCGGCCGGGTGGGCGCTGTCGGTCAGGTCCCAGCGCCACAGCACCGTGTCCTGGTCACCATTGAGCAGGGTCAACGCCTGCTGGGACACCCGCGCCTGGGCGGGATCCAGGGCCTGGCTGTCATGCGGCGATTCAACGCTCAGGCCGCCGCTGCGCACATAGAGCGCGCGCGGGCCGCTGGGCAGGTAGACCGGCGGACAGCCGGCGGGCAGGTGGTCTTCATGGAGGCGGAGGATCAGCTCGGACATCGGAATCTCGCGGTTGGTACGACGGGTGTATCGTATATCGATACGAAATCGATTGTCATGTTCCATTTTTGGAAAAAGTCAGATATTTTGTGCCATCGGTATCGTTCACCGATACTTTCGTTTCAGCCAAGATTCCGGAGGGGAAGACCATGGCGCAGCGCGATTCAACGATCCAAGAGGTAACCGCCGTCAGTGGCGGACGCTGGTGGCAGGGCGCCAGCAAACAGCAGTGGGGCACGTTCCGTTCGGCCTACCTGGGCTGGATGCTGGACGTGATGGACCTGATGCTGTTCGCGATGGTGCTCAAGCACGTCAGCGCCGACCTGGGCTTCGACAAGTCGCAGGCGGGCATGGTGATGTCGGCCACGCTGCTGGCCACGGCCTTCGGTGGCCTGGTGTTTGGTTATCTGGCCGACCGCATGGGCCGCGCCAAGTCGATGATGCTCAGCATCATCTGCTACTCCATCGGTACCGCCCTGTGTGGCCTGTCCGATTCGCTGGGCCAGCTGATGCTGTTCCGCATCATCGTCGGCCTGGGTGTGGGCGGTGAATGGTCGGCCGGCTCGGCCCTGGTCAGTGAGAGCTGGCCGGCGCAGCACCGTGGCAAGATCCTGGCCTGGATCCAGAGCGCGTTTGCATCCGGTTATGCCGCTGCGGCGATCGTGGCGGCGCTGGTGGTGCCGACCCTGGGTTGGCGCTGGGTGTTCGTGGTTGGCCTGCTGCCGGCGCTGCTGGCCTTCTACGTGCGCCGCCACGTCAAGGAGCCGGAGATCTGGGTCAACCAGACCGAGCGCCTGAGCTTCACCCAGACCATGGGCAAGCTGTTCGGCTCGCATGCACGCAGCACCCTGGTCGGCCTGGCCTTTGTTACCGCCGCGATGTGCGGTTACTGGGGCCTGTTCACCTGGATCCCGACCTATCTGGCAACTCCGGTCGCCGACGGCGGCCCCGGCCTGGACATGGTCAAGTCCACCATCTGGATCGTGATCATGCAGGTGGGTGCGGCGCTGGGTTTCATCACCTTCGGCTACATCGCCGATGCGATCGGCCGCAAGAAGGCCTTCATGCTGTTCTTCGTTGCCTCCGCACTGACCGTGCCGGTGTTCGTGATGATCAAGTCGCCGATGGCGCTGATGGCCTTCGGCATCGTCGTGGCCTATTTCGGTACCGGTTTCTACAGCGGCTTCGCGCCGACCTTCGCCGAGATGTTCCCGACCACGGTGCGCGCCACCGCGCAGGGCTTCGTCTACAACGGCGGCCGCGCCATTGCCGCCATCGCACCGGCCTTGATCGGATTCCTCGCCAACCGCTATGGCGTGGCCAGCGGGCTGATGGCCACCGCCGGCTTCTTCGCGCTGGCCGCGGTGATCGTGCTGTTGTTCCTGCCCGAAACCAAGGGCGCCGAGCTGACCTGATTGCAACAACGGAGTAGAGAAATGCCGATCATCCAAGTGACCCTGGTGCAGGGCCGCGACGAGCACAAGGTGCAGCGCTTCATCCGCGAACTGGCGCGGGTGGCGCATGCCGAACTGGATGCGCCGATGAGCGCGATTCGGGTAATGGTCAACGAAGTGCCACCGCAGCGGTTCGCGGTGGGCGATGTGCTCAAGAGCGATCCGCTGGACGGAGGCAAGCCATGAGCGGGCCGGTGCTGGACAGCGCGGCGATCGCCCGGCACGGCGCCGAACTGCATGCCGCGCTGCGCAGCGGCGTTGCCGTCGAGCCGCTGAGCGAGCGCATCCCCGGCCTGGGGCTTGCCGATGCCTATGCGATCTCCAACGACCTGCTGGCACGGCGCCTGGCCGATGGCGAGCGCGTGCTTGGCAAGAAGATCGGTGCCACCTCGGTGGCCGTGCAACGCATGTTGAAGGTGGACCAGCCGGACTTCGGCTTCCTCACCGACCGCATGCAGGTAGCCAACGGTGGCGTGCTGGCCACCGCGGGCATGATCGCGCCGCGTGCCGAGGGTGAGATCGCCTTCCATCTTAAGCGCGACCTGGTCGGCCCGGGCATCACCCACCACGACGTGTTGGCGGCAACCGAGGCACTGTCGGTGTGCTTCGAGATCGTCGACTCGCGCATCCGTGACTGGCGCATCGGCATCACCGACACGGTGGCCGACAATGCCTCGGCCGCGGCTTATGTACTGGGCGAACTGCGGGTGCCGCCTAAGAACCTGGACCTGGGCACGTTGGGCATGGTGGTCGAGAAGAACGGCGAGCTGGTCGCAACCGGTGCCGGTGCCGCCGCGCTCGGCTCGCCGGTCAACTGCGTGGCCTGGCTGGCCAACACGCTGGGCCGGCTGGGTACGCCGCTCAAGGCCGGTGAAGTGATCCTCTCCGGTGCCCTGGTGCCGCTGATCCCGGTGGCTGCCGGTGACCACATGCGCGTGCGCGTCGGCGCGCTGGGCAGTGCCGATATCCAGTTTGCATGACGCCTGCTTCCTCCCCCCCATTGAACGACAGGAGTTCTGCATGACCCTGAAAGCGGCCATCGTCGGTCCCGGCAATATCGGCACCGACCTGATGATCAAGATCCTGCGCCACGGCAAGCATGTCGAAATGGCGGCGCTGGTTGGCATTGACCCGGCCTCGGACGGTCTGGCGCGCGCGGCGCGCATGGGCGTGCCCACCGTTGCCACCGGCGTGGCGGGGCTGATTGCGTCGGAGCTGTTCGCCGACATCGACATCGTGTTCGACGCCACTTCGGCATCGGCCCACATCGCCAACGATGCCCTGTTGCGCAAGGCCAAGCCGGGCATCCGCGTGGTCGACCTTACCCCGGCGGCGATTGGCCCGTACTGCGTGCCCACCGTCAACCTCGAGGACAACCTGGACGCGGCCAACGTCAACATGGTCACCTGCGGCGGCCAGGCCACCATCCCGATGGTGGCGGCGGTGGCCTCGGTGGCCAAGGTCAAGTACGCCGAGATCGTCGCCAGCATCTCCAGCAAGAGCGCCGGCCCGGGTACCCGCGCCAATATCGACGAATTCACCGAGACCACCTCGCGTGCGATCGAAACCGTGGGCGGTGCTGCCGTCGGCAAGGCCATCATCGTGCTCAACCCGGCCGAGCCGCCGTTGCTGATGCGCGACACCGTCTACGTGCTCAGCGAGCTGGCTGACACCGCTGCCGTCGAGGCCGCGGTCAATGCCATGGTCGCGCGCGTAGCCGCCTATGTGCCCGGCTACCGGCTCAAGCAGCAGGTGCAGTTCGAGGTGCTGGACGAAGCCGTCAACGTGCCGGGCGTGGGCCCGACCACCGGTTTGAAGACCTCGGTCTTCCTGGAAGTGGAAGGTGCCGCGCACTACCTGCCGGCCTATGCCGGCAACCTCGACATCATGACCTCGGCCGCGCTGGCCACCGCCGAGCGCATCGCCGCCGCGGTGCTGGCCAAGCGCGACGCCGCGTGAGGAACAAGCATGACTGACAACAAGCTCTATATCTCCGACGTCACCCTGCGCGATGGCTCGCACGCCGTGCGCCACCGTTACAGCGTCGATCAGGTGCGCAGCATCGCCGCGGCCCTGGACAAGGCCCGCGTCGACTCCATCGAAGTGGCACATGGTGACGGCCTGCAGGGGTCTTCGTTCAACTACGGCTTCGGCGCGCACAGCGACGTGGAGTGGATCGAAGCGGCCGCCAGCGTGGTGTCGCACGCGAAGATCGCCACCTTGCTGTTGCCGGGTATCGGCACCGTGCACGATCTGAAGAACGCCCATGCCGCTGGCGCCCGCATCGTGCGCGTGGCCACCCATTGCACCGAGGCCGATATCTCGCGCCAGCACCTGGAGGCCGCCAATGCCCTGGGCATGGATGCGGTGGGCTTCCTGATGATGAGCCACATGACCACGCCGGCCGCGCTGGCGGTGGAAGCGCAGAAGATGGAAAGCTACGGCGCCTCCTGCGTCTATGTGGTGGATTCCGGTGGCGCGTTGAACATGAATGATGTGCGCGAGCGGGTCAGTGCGCTGCGTGAGGTGCTGCAGCCGGCGACCCAGATCGGCATCCACGCGCACCATAACCTGTCACTGGGCGTGGCCAATTCCATTGCCGCGGTGGAAGCCGGTGCCATCCGCATCGACGCCAGCCTGGCCGGGATGGGCGCCGGTGCCGGCAACGCGCCGCTGGAAGTGTTCATTGCCGCTGCCGAGCGCATCGGCTGGAACCATGGCTGCGACCTGTACACCTTGATGGATGCGGCCGACGATATCGTGCGCCCGCTGCAGGACCGGCCGGTGCGGGTGGACCGCGAGACCCTGGCACTGGGTTATGCCGGGGTCTATTCCAGCTTCCTGCGTCACGCCGAGGCGGCATCGCGCCGGTTCGGCATCAATACCGTCGATATCCTGGTCGAGCTGGGCAAGCGCCGCATGGTCGGTGGCCAGGAAGACATGATCGTCGACGTTGCCCTGGACATGCTGCGTGCGCGCGGCGAACACCCGCAGGAGAAACTGGCATGAGCCTGGACCGTTCCCTCATCGAGGCCTGCGCGCTGCAGCTGCTTGCCGCCGAGCAGGAAGTCCGCGAGGTGGTCAAGATCACCGATGCGCACCCACAGATCGGCGTGGATGACGGTTATGACATCCAGGAATGCCTGCGTGGCATGAAGCAGGCCGCCGGCGTGCGCATCGTCGGCATGAAGATGGGCCTGACCTCCAAGCCGAAGATGCAGCAGATGGGCGTGGACACGCCGATCTACGGCTTTCTGGGTGACGACAATGCGGTGGATGACGGAGCCGTGGTCGATACCGCGCGCCTGATCCATCCCAAGGTGGAGGCCGAGATCGCCTTCGTGATGCGTGATGCATTGGCCGGCCCCGGCTGCGACATCGCCAAGGTGCTGGCCGCCACCGACTACGTGGTGCCGGCGATCGAGCTGATCGATTCGCGCTACGAGAACTTCCGCTTCGACCTGCCCAGCGTGATTGCCGACAACACCTCCGCATCGCGCTATGTCCTCGGTTCGCGCCCCACGGCGGTGCAGGGGCTCGATCTGGAGACCCTGGGCGTGGTGATGGAGAAGAACGGCCAGGTGGTGGAGGTGGGTGCAGGGGCAGCGGTACTCGGCAATCCTGCCGAAGCGGTGGCGATGCTGGTCAACATGCTGGGCGAACGCGGCCAGGCGTTGCCGGCCGGCAGCGTGGTGCTGTCCGGTGCGATCACCGCGGCGGTGGCGGTGGCTGCGGGAGACAACGTGCTGGTGCGGGCCGATGGCATCGGTAGCACGTCGATGCGCTTTGTCTGACTTGCCATGGCGGGAGCGACAGCTTGGTCATTCCCACGCAGGGGGAATGACCAGCTGAAAGCGGATTGGGGAATCAGGACCAGCGATTTTCCACAGTAAAAACGGCGTCATTTCGACCGGCCTTTCCAGCAAGGGCCGGAACGGTGTTCTGTTGCCCTGGGAGGGGAAAACAATGATCAGCAATAAACAACTGACGGCACTTGCCGTCACCACAGCCTTGGCGGCGATGCCGCTGAGCGCACTCGCGCAGGCAATGGATGCCACGGCGATGGAAGCGCGGATGCTGCAACTGGAGCAGGAAATGCAGCAGATGCGCGCCGAGCTTCAGCAGTACCAGCAACGCGAATCCGCCAACGCGGCCGGATCGCCTGCGCCCAGCGCCAGCGCGCTGGACGCAACCCGCGTGGTCCCCGCAGCAGCACCGGCTGCGCCGGTGGCGACCCTGCCCAATGCCATGCCGGGCACGAAGTTCTCCTTCGGTGGCTTCATCAAGCTGGACTCGATGTATACCCGCACCAGCGACGGCGAGATTGCCGATGGCTCGGCCGGCCGCCTGTTCTACTTCCCGGGCGCGACCCCGGTCGCCGCTGACGGCAATGGCCGCAGCGCCAGCTATACCGACGTACACGCGCAGTTCTCGCGTTTCTGGTTTGGTGCCGATACCACCACGGATAATGGCGACAAGCTCAAGGCCTATATCGAGGCCGACATGTATGGCGGCGGCAGCAATGCGTTTGCCGGCAACGAGGTCATCACCAATACCTATGCATTGACCCTGCGTCAGGCCTATGTGAGCTGGAACAACTGGCTGGCCGGCCAGACCTGGTCCAACTTCCAGGACGTGGCGGCATTGCCGGACACGGTGGATTTCACCGGTCCGTCGGAAGGCACCATCTTCTCGCGCCAGGCGCAGCTGCGTTACACCCGTGGCGCCTGGTCGTTCTCGGCGGAAAACCCGCAGACCACGATTACCCCATTTGCCGGCAAGGGCGCACGCTTCAACAGCGGTGCGGACACCGTGCCCGACCTGACCGCACGCTGGAGCACGCGGGGCGACTGGGGTCACTTCACCGCCGCCGCGCTGCTGCGCAGCTTCCGTTACGACGGTGATACCGAAACCGGCGCAGCGCTGAGCATGTCTGGCCGCTTCAACATGGGTGCCAACGATGACCTGCGCTACATGGTCAGTGGCGGCAGTGGCGTGGGCCGCTACCTCGGCTTCGCGCTGGGCAGCGACACCGTGCTGGACGAGCACGGACGCCTGCATGCGATGGATGGCTACGGTGGCTTTGCCGCCTGGCGTCACGCATTCACCCCCAAGCTGCGTGGCAACCTGGTGTATTCGGTGGCGGTGCTGGACAACGACGCCGCACTCACCGGCTACGAGGTCACCGAGAAGGCGCAGTCGGTACGTGCCAACCTGATCTACTCGCCGTTCCCGAAGCTGGACCTGGGTGTGGAGCTGAGCCACGCCACCCGCCGCATCGAAAACGGCGAAGAAGGCGACATGAATCGCCTGCACACGCATGTGAAGTACAACTTCTGAGTGCCGCCGGGCGGCGCGCGCCGCCCGGTTTGATACAGGCGGGCTGGGGTACCATCAACCCCGGTCCGTCTTTTTTCTGTCCCATGCGCAGCTCGCAAACCCTGCCGTTGTTTCCGTTGCACGCCGTGTTGTTGCCGGGGGCTGCGCTGAACCTGCGTGTGTTCGAAGCACGCTATCTGGATATGGTGCGCGAATGCGGGCGCAACGGCGGCAGCTTTGGCGTCTGCCATATTCTGGCGGGTGGGGAGGTCGGCGCGCCGGCCACTCCGGCCGCCTGGGGCGTGGAGGCATTGATCGAGGATTTCGATGTGGGCCCGGATGGCGTGCTGGTGCTGCGCCTGCGCGGTGCCCGCCGCTTCCATGTTGGCAGCACACGCGTACGTGACAACGGCCTGGTGGTTGCCGAGGTCAGCTGGTGCGAGCCGGATAGCGACGACGAGCTGCAGCCCGAGCATGGCCTGCTCGGCACCCTGCTCGAACACATCCTGGAACAGGCCGGTGGTGAACATGCCGGGGCCGGCCCGGCACAGCTGGATCAGGCGGCGTGGGTGGGTTGGCGGCTGGCCGAACTGTTGCCGCTGAGCGAACAGCAACGGCTATGCCTGCTGCAGGAGAACGACCCGCAGCAGCGCCTGGATCGGCTATTGCAGTGGATCCCCGATTTCGACGTGCCCGAGCAGGAGCTGTAGGCAAGCGCCGTGCTGCCCCTTTGTAGTGGACGTGCCGAGCCCTGCCCGGCAGTTGCAATGCGTGGATGAAAGCAGCGGAGCAGGGCTCCGCTGTCCATCACGGCTGCGGCTTGTGCCGGATCATCAGCACCGGCAGGCCGGTCTCGGGCTGCACCTGCTGCTGGGTTTCCATGCCATCCAGCGATTGCTTGAGTGTATCCAGCGCCGGGTCCACGCCACGCAGCGGCCGCCACATGCCGAACAGCTTCAGATGCCGCTGGTAGCGCAGGGTCTGCGCGCTGCCCAGCCACACCGGTGCCTGGCCGGGCTCCAGCCGTACCGGCGAAGGCCATAGCCGCAGTGCATACACTTCATCGGCGCGTTTGCCGGGGTGCAGCATCAGCAGCGCCTCGACATTGGTATCCAGCGTAGCGGGCAGCACCGGCACATCATTGGGTGTTGCTTTCATGTCCAGCATCAGCAGAGCCTGCTGCCAACCGGCCTGCGGCTGCATGCGCCAGCCATTGGCCTGCAACTGCTGCTGCAGATCAGGCAGCGGGCCGGCCACCTGCACGTCCAGCGGCCAGCGCTGGTCATCATCAAAATCGTTGCGTCGTGCGGGCAGCTCGCGCCAGCCGTCCTGCCACCAGTGTGCGCTGCTCATCAGCCGGGGGGCCTCGGCGGCGGGTTCGAACTTGGCCAGTTTTGCAGGTACGTTGCGGGGTGCATACCAGAACCCGGCCAGCGCAAAAACGCCATAGAACAGCCAGGCTACCGGTTTGACCCAGAACGAGCGGTTGAAGCGCCGCCGGTAGGCCACGCCCAGCAACAGCAGCCAGAAAATGCCGAACAGCATGCCGCCGATCACGTCGCTGACCCAGTGTGCGCCCAGGTAGATCCGCGCAAAACCGATCAGGGTGACCACGATGCCGGAGACCAGGTAGGGCCACACGCGGGTGCGCCCCGGCAGCTCACGGCCGATCAGCACCGCAAAGAAGCCGAAGGTGATGGTGGCCATGGTCACCGCCACCGAAGGAAAGCCGAAGCCGCTGCTGGCCGACGGCGGGCGCACCACGTCCACCGTGGCCCCCAGCAGCTTGGTCAGGGCCAGGCCGAAGGCCAGTGCCGCCAGCCAGTGGAAAACTGCCATCCAGCGCCGCCGCCAGGCCAGGTAGCCCATGCCGGCGGCGATGGCCGGCAGCAGCACCTGCCAATCCGCCAGCGAAGCCAGCGCGGCCATCGGGTAGTCCGCCAGCGGGTTGCGCAGGGCCAGCATCAAGCGGTGCACGGCCAGGTCCAGTGCCAGGGGCTCACCGTGGCCCACCACCACCATCAACAGCACGAACCAGCCCCAGCCCAGCACCAGCAGCATCAGTGCCAGCATTGCCAGCGGCACCGATTCACGGCGCTTGGGGTCGAACAGATCGGTCAGCGAGCGGCCCAGCAACTGCGGATGCCGTTGGGACCACGCCAGCAACCGGGCCAGCCAGACATCCATGCGGGCGGCCGACCAGCGGTAGCTGTACAGCACGATGGCCCAGACCAGACCCAGCATCGCGCCCAGCAGCGCCACCACCAGGAACAGGCGCCCGGCCACTGCCGCCACGGCGTCATAGGCCTGGCCCAGTGCCCAGCCCGGCAGCAGGAACAGCACCGCCCACGACAGGCACGCCAAGCCGCTGGCCTTGAGATAGTTGCGGAACGGCATGTGGGCGATACCGGCGATGGCCGGTACGAAGGGCCGGATCGCGCCCACGTAGCGGGCGACGAGGATGCTCTTGAAGGCATTGCGGCGGAACATCAGCTCACCGCGGTCCAGCAGTTGCGGATAGCTGCGGAACGGCCACACCAGGCGCAGGCGGTTGCCCCAGCGCCGGCCCACCCAATAGCTCAGGCCATCGCCGGCAAAGGCGCCCACGGTGGCGCAGGCTACTGCATAGGGGCCGGACAGCTCTCCCATGCCGATCAGTACGCCCACCGCGATCATCAGCGGCAATGCCGGGACGATGGCGCCAAGAATGATGACCGCATCGCAGAAGGCGATGGCGAAAATAACGGCACCGGCCAACACGGGGTGGGCGGCGATCCACGCAAGCGTGGCGTCGATCCAGGAAGAATTCATCGGCCGATTATAGAGGGAAGGCTTTTCAGACCGGCGTCAGACGACAGGGTTCCCGTACGCAGGGCGCGCACACCGTTCACGCGCCATGCCGGTGGATGAAGGCGGGCTGCCCGCTAGAATGCATGCATGGTAGAAACACTCCCCAACTCCTCCGTTATCGCCCTCAAAGCCGATAGTTTTGGTCGCATTCTGCTGGTTCAAGGGGCACAGGGCCGTTTTGTCCGCCGCGACCTGGGGGCCACACCGCTGTGGCTGCGGTTGCCGGCATGGTGGCTGGCCCGTCGCGAGGCGCGCGCGCTGGCCAAGCTGGATGGCATGGAGGCGACCCCGCGACTGTTGGGCTGGGATGGCCGCTGGCTGGACCGCAGCTACATGGAAGGGGCGGCCATGTACCAGCGCCCCCCGCGTGATGACCTGGCTTACTTCCGTGCCGCGCGGCGCCTGCTGCAGCGCGTGCACCGGCATGGCATCGCCCACAACGACCTGGCCAAGGAGGCCAACTGGCTGGTCCGCGAGGATGGCTCGCCGGCCCTGATCGATTTCCAGCTCGCCGTGTGCGGCAACCCACGCTCGCGCTGGATGCGCCTGCTGGCGCGTGAGGATCTGCGCCACCTGCTCAAGCACAAGCGCATGTACTGCCCGCAACGGCTCACCCCGGTGGAGCGGCGCGTGCTCAAGCGCCACTCCTGGGTCCGCGAGTTGTGGTTTGCCACCGGCAAGCCGGTCTACCGCTTCGTCACCCGCCGCATCCTGCATTGGGAAGACAACGAAGGGCAGGGCCCCAAGCCCTGAGCTGTCACTGCAGTGCCTGCGCACCGCAGTTGACGGTGTATCAGTGCAGCTGCAGCAGTTGCTTGCCGACAAAACGTCGTTGCGCGTCGAAATCGTAGGCAAGCACAAGCTGCCCGTCGTCGGCACAGGCGTGGCAGCTGCGCAACGGGGTGCTGTAGCGCAGGCGCAGGCCACCGTCAGGCAGGGGATCGCTGCCGACATTGACCGCAGGTGCGAACGGCCCCGATTCCGGATGTTTGGCGGCAAAGGCTCTATAGGCATCGGCTGCGCGGGTGCTGTCATCGAGCACTTCCTCGTCCACATCGATGGCCTTGCCATTGGCATCCACCAGCCAGGTGCCTTGGTTGGTATTGGCGCGGAACGGGAACTCCAGGGTGGCTACGCCGACACCGTCCACGTTCTTCCAGGAGCTGACATAGCCTGGCTTGCCCTGGGCCGACAGGGTGCGGGCCGCGGCCAGGGCGGCGGCCGATGCGCCGCTGTCGCGCAGGGCCTGCAGCAGGCAGGCATCACCGGCAGTGCTGCTGCGGCAGGCTTCCACCGAGCCGTTCCAGACTGCATCCGGGCCGATGCGGGTGGCTTCCTCGCCCAGACCGGTGGTCTGGGTGGTGACATCCTTGGCCGGGGCCAGGACCTCGGCCGCGGGTTGCGGCCTCTGGCAGGCAGACAGGGCCAGTACGAGCAGCAGGGGCGTACTGCGGAACAGGGTGTTCATCGGTGGATCCTTGCGTAATAGCCCCACCAGTATCGGTGGCCTGCATGAACACAAAATGTCGCGCGCGTGGGAAAACGCAGCCCGCGTGTGGCAGGGATGGGCGGCATAATGGCGGCCGCCACACCCTGCTTCCGGAGAACGCATGAGCAGCCTGCAAGGCAAGACCCTTTTCATTACCGGTGCCTCGCGTGGCATCGGCCTGGCCATCGCCCTGCGCGCGGCGCGCGACGGTGCCAATGTCGCCATTGCCGCCAAGTCGGCGGTGCCCAATCCCAAGTTGCCCGGCACCATCCACACTGCCGCCGAAGCGGTCAATGCTGCCGGTGGCCAAGGTCTGGCGCTCAAATGCGACATCCGCGAAGAAGACCAGGTCAACGCTGCGGTGGCGGCAACCGTGGACGCGTTCGGTGGCATCGACATCCTGGTCAACAATGCCTCGGCGATCTGGTTGCGGGGCACCCTGGATACGCCGATGAAGCGTTTCGACCTGATGCAGCAGGTCAACGCGCGCGGCAGCTTCCTGTGCGCGCAGGCCTGCCTGCCGCATCTGCTGCAGGCACCCAATCCGCACATTCTCACCCTGGCACCACCGCCCAGCCTGGATCCGAAGTGGTGGGGGCCGCATACCGGCTACACCCTGGCCAAGATGGGCATGAGCTTCGTGACCCTGGGCCTGGCCGCCGAATTCGGGCCGCAGGGGGTGGCGGTCAATGCCTTGTGGCCGCGCACGGTGATTGCCACCGATGCGATCAACATGATTCCGGGCGTGGACGTGGGGGGATGCCGCAAGCCGGAAGTCATGGCCGATGCTGCCCATGCGGTGCTGACGCGGCCGGCGGCCGGTTTCAGCGGGCAGTTCCTGCTGGATGACGAGGTGCTGGCGGAGGCGGGCATCACCGATCTGTCGGGCTACGCGATGGACCCGACGCGCCCGCTGATGCCGGATCTGTTTCTCTGATGGCCATCGCCGCCAGCGGCGATAGGTAGGTAGTGCCGAGCCATGCTCGGCATTAAGCCTTTCTGGTAAGGCCCCCTGCCGAGCATGGCTCGGCACTACAGGGTATGGCCCCCTGCCGAGCATGGCTCGGCACTACAGGGTAAGGCCCCCTGCCGAGCATGGCTCGGCACTACCGTCCCCGGGTGGGCTCAATGCTCGATATGCTCGGGCAGCTCATGCCCGCAGCGGTTGCAGTAGCGCGCCTTCACCTCGTGGCCTTCATGCCCGCAGACCGCGCAGCCACGGTTGTCGCGGCGGTTCTCGCGCAGCATGTTGCCGGCCAGTTCGGCGGTATAGATGCCGGTCGGTACAGCCAGGATGCTGTAGCCGATCAGGATCAGGGCCGAGGTGATGAAGCGCCCCAGCGTGGTGTGCGGGACGATGTCGCCAAAGCCCACCGTGGCCATGGTCACCACCGCCCAGTACATGCTGGCGGGGATGTTGCTGAAGCCGTATTGCGGGCCTTCGACCACGTACATCAGCGCGCCGGCGATGATGGCGATGGTGACCACCATCGACAGAAACAGCAGGATCTTGCGCCGGCTGCGCCATAGCGCGGCCATCAGCACGCCGCTTTCCTCGATGTAACGGGTCAGCTTGAGGATGCGGAATACCCGTAGCAGGCGCAGCACGCGCACCACCAGCAGGCTCTGCGTACCGGGCACGAAGAAGGAAATATAGGAGGGCAGGATGGCCAGCAGGTCGATGATGCCCCAGATGCTGAAGGCATAGCGCAGCGGCCGTCGCACCACCAGCAGGCGCAGCACGTACTCGGCGGTGAACAGCAGGGTGAAGGCCCACTCGACCACGTAGAACCAGTTGGCCCAGGCAACATGGATGTGCTGCACGCTGTCCACCATCACCACCAGCACGCTGGCAAGGATGGCCCAGACCAGCAACAGGTCGAAACGGCGCGATGGCGGGGTGTCGGTGCGGTGGATGATGTCGAACCAGCGGCGGCGCCAACCGCTGTCGCTGGCCGGGTTCAATTGGGGGGTGGAGAACAGGCGCATGGGCGCATTGTGCCGTAGGCCCGCGGAATGGGGGACAATGGGACTTTCACACCCAATGACCCTGAACGCCATGACTGCTGTCGCCGAGCCGCTGTTGTCCCTGTCCAATTACTACCTGCCGGTGTATCGCCCGCGCCAGCTGGTGCTGGAGCGCGGCCAGGGCGCCCGACTGTGGGATACGCAGGGTCGCGAGTTCATCGACCTGGCCGCCGGCATCGCGGTGTGCAGCCTGGGCCACAACAACCCGGACCTGAAGGCTGCCCTGTTCGAGCAGGCCGACAAGCTGTGGCACACCAGCAACATGTTCTACAGCGAGCCGCCGCTGCATCTGGCACAGGAGCTGGTGGACGCCTCGCGCTTCGCCAAGCGCGTGTTCCTGTGCAATTCCGGCGCCGAAGCCAATGAAGTGGCCATCAAGCTGGTTCGCAAGTGGGCCAGCGCACAGGGCCGTGGCCCGGAGAAGCGTTTCATTGTGACCTTCCGCGGCAGCTTCCATGGCCGCACCCTGGCCACGGTCACCGCTACCGCCCAGCCGAAGTACCAGGAAGGCTACGAGCCGCTGCCCGGTGGCTTCCGCTATGTCGATTTCAACGATGTCGCCCAGCTTGAAGCAGCGATGGCCGGTGGCGATGTTGCCGCGGTGATGTTCGAGCCGGTGCAGGGCGAGGGCGGGGTGATGCCGGCCAGTGCCGAGTTCATGCGCCGCGCCCGCGAGCTGTGCGACCAGCACGATGCATTGATGGTGCTGGATGAAATCCAGGTCGGCATGGGCCGTACCGGTGAGCTGTTCGCGCATTGGAACTGGGGCGTGACCCCGGACATCGTCACCCTGGCCAAGGCGCTGGGCGGCGGTTTCCCGATCGGCGCGATGCTGGCCGGCCCCAAGGTTGCCGACGTGATGAGCGTTGGCGCGCATGGCAGCACCTTCGGTGGCAATCCGCTGGCGGCGGCGGTGGCGCGCGTGGCGTTGCGCAAGCTGTCGTCCGATGAGATCAAGGCCAATGTCGTGCGCCAGTCGGCCGCGTTGAAGGCCGGTCTGGAGGCCATCGGCGCAGAGTTCGGGGTGTTCGAGCAGGTGCGCGGCATGGGCCTGATGCTGGGTGCGGTGCTCAAGCCCGACTACGTCGCCGACATCGGCATGCTGCTGGATCTGGCGGCCGAAAAACAGGTGCTGATCCTGCAGGCCGGCACCAGCGTGCTGCGCTTCGTGCCGGCGCTGAACATCACCGACGAAGAAGTGGCCGAAGGCCTGAAGCGTGTGCGCGAGGCGATTGCGGCGTATATGGCGTCGCGCGGGTAAGTTGGGTTTTTCGGCGAGCGAAGCGCTTCCCCTCATCCGTCCTTCGGGCACTTTTTTTCGCCTGCCGGAGAAGAGAGTGCGCGTTGTTGCGGGGGCGGGGACTGCGCCAGCTAGCCGTAAGCCTAAGCCGTGACTCTTCCCTTCTCCCGTCTGCGGGAGAAGGTACCAGTAGAGCCTGCCCCCCGCGAAGGCGGGGGGCGGATGAGGGCAGGGCGTGCAACGCACGCGGCCTTTCACCCCAGGCAGTGATTCCGCTTCAACAAGCGCCGCAACGACTGTGCATGAAACGCCGTATCGGCCTGCAGCCCGGCTTCGCGCGCACCCTGCACATTGCGGAACAGATGGTCGACGAACAGGCTTCGCTCTGGTGCGCAGCCGAGCGCTGCGCAGGCCGCCAGATACGCTGCTGGGTCAGGCTTGCGCACGCCCAGCGCTGCGCTGCAGAGCACACGACGGGTGCCGAGCAACTGCTCGATCACCGGCTGCGTCAGCAGGCCGTTATTGGTCAGCACCGAAACCTGCACATCGGAATGAACGCGCTCCAGCACGGCCATGCAATCACTACGCAACCTGGTCGCAGCCAGCCGTGCAGCATGCCAGTGCGCCGCGATCAGCTCGCTGCCCAGGCGTTGGTTCAAGGCCTGCAGCAATTGCTCGCCATCCAGCTCGCCGCGGGCATGGGCGAACTCAAGCCCGTCCGTACGCAATACTGCATCCACCTGCTCGGGTGCGCGGCCGGCAGCATCGGCAAGCTGGCGCAGGTGGATACGGTGCTCGTAATCGGCGAGCAGTCCATCGAAATCCAGCAATAGTGCGTGTGGTCGTTGCATCGATGGCGAGGCAAGGGTGGGGCTGCAGTATCGCTGGCACGGCGTCTGCGTGCAGCCTGCGACATCGCGTCACAGGTGAAATCTGCGGGGTTTGCCTAGAATCAGGACACTGTAGTTGTCATTGTTTGGAGTTCACCGTGAAGCGTTCCAGCCTGCTGTTGTTGGCCCTTGCCGGCCTGTTGCCTGCCGCGCCTGCGCTGGCCCGCACCTGCGCGGTCACCATCGAAAGCAATGACCGCATGCAGTTCTCGCTGCCGCAGATCCGCGTTGCTGCCGATTGCACGCAGGTGGACCTGACCCTCAAGCATACCGGCCGGATGCCGGCTACCGCGATGGGGCATAACTGGGTGCTGACGCGTACCCCGGATTTCCAACCAGTGGCCACGGCTGGCATGCGTTCGACGCTGGCTGACAGTTACCTGCCGAAGAATGATGCGCGGGTGATCGCGTTCACGCCGGTGATCGGTGGCGGGCAGACCACGCAGGTGCGCTTTGCGACCAGCAAGTTGACGCGTGGTGGTGATTACACCTTCTTCTGCTCGTTCCCGGGGCATTGGGGAATGATGAAGGGCAAGCTGGTATTTGGTTGAGCTGATGCGCTGCCCGAATCCTGGGTTCGAGAAGCTTCAGAGCAACAGCTGCCCTCACCCCAACCCCCACTCCGCGCCCCGGCGCTTGCGCCGGCGCAACGGCGTTCGACGGGCAGCGCGAACATGTAGTTCGCAAGCTGCCCCTCTCACCCCGCGGGCGGGAGAGGGGCATTGTTTCGATCATTGCCGCTGTGGGCGGATCAACCCGCCGCAACCACCTTGAACGCCTCACGTGCTGCAACCAGGGTGGCTTCGATCACCGCATCGTCATGCGCGCTGGACAGGAAGCCGGCCTCGTAGGCCGACGGGGCGAGGAACACGCCGCGCTCAAGCATGGCGTGGAAGAACACGTTGAAGGCCTTGATGTCACAGGCGGTGGCCTGCGCATAGGTCTCGACCTTCTCGCTGGTGAAGAACAGGCCGAACATGCCGCCGACGCGATTGGTGGTCACGGCCACGCCGGCCTCGCGCGCAGCCGCTTCCAGGCCATCGCAGAGCGTGTTGGTTGCTGCCGTCAGGCGCTCGTGGAAGCCCGGCGCCTGCACCAGCTGCAACATCGCCAGGCCGGCGGCCATGGCCACGGGGTTGCCGCTCAGCGTGCCTGCCTGGTAGATCGGGCCGGCCGGTGCGATCTGCGACATCAACTCGCGGCGGCCGCCATAGGCGCCTACCGGCATGCCGCCGCCAATGACCTTGCCGAAGGTGTTCAGGTCCGGAGTAATGCCGTAGTACGCCTGCGCGCCGCCCAGGGCGACGCGGAAGCCGGTCATCACTTCGTCGAAGATCAGCAGTGCACCGTACTGCGTGCACAGGGCGCGCAGATGCTGCAGATAGCCTTCGCGCGGCGGGATGCAGTTGGCGTTGCCGACCACCGGTTCAATGATCAGGCCGGCGATATCCGCACCCTGCTGCTCGAACAGTGCGGTTGCTGCTTCGAAATCGTTGTACGGCAGGGTGAGGGTGAGTTCACTCAGCCCGGCCGGCACGCCCGGCGAGGTCGGCACGCCCAGGGTCAGCATGCCGCTACCGGCCTTGACCAGGAAGGAGTCGCCGTGGCCGTGGTAGCAGCCTTCGAACTTGATGATCTTGTTGCGGCCGGTGGCGCCGCGCGCCAGGCGGATGGCCGACAGCGTGGCCTCGGTGCCGGAGTTGACCATGCGCACCATCTCGCAGGACGGCACCAGCCGGGTGATGGTTTCGGCCATGGTCACCTCGGCCGGGCAGGGCGCACCGAACGACAGGCCGTTGCCGATCGCCTGCTGCACGGCCTCGCGCACGGCCGGGTGGTTGTGGCCGACGATCATCGGGCCCCAGGAGCCGACGTAATCGATATAGGCGTTGCCATCCACGTCATGCAGGTAAGCGCCATCGGCGCGCTGCACGAAGAAGGGTTCGCCGCCGACCGACTTGAACGCACGCACCGGTGAATTGACGCCACCCGGCAGCAAGGTCTGCGCGCGGGTGAACAGGGCGTGGGATTGGGCGTGGTTCATTGTGAAACTCCTGGATAAGGCAGTAGTTCAAGGCCCCTCTCCCCTCGGGAGAGGGGTTGGGGAGAGGGTAGGGCTCGCCTCGAATCTCTTGGCTTCGCCCGTACCCTCATCCGCCCCTTCGGGGCACCTTCTCCCGGAGGGAGAAGGAAGATGTCATTTGTGCTGGAAACAGCCTCGATAAGCCTGCAACGCCGCCACCGGGTCCGCCTCGCTGAACACGCCGCTGATCACCGCGATCAGGTCTGCACCAGCGTCCACCACCGCCCGGCTATTGTCCGGGGTCAACCCGCCAATCGCCACACGTGGCACCCCAAGTGCGGCGCTTTGTCGCAGCAGCTCCGGACTGGCGCGGCGCGGGGTGATCTTGCTGCGGCTGGGGAAGAAGGCGCCGAAGGCCACATAACTGGCGCCGGCGGCCACCGCGCGCTGCGCCAGCACCAGTTCGTCATAGCAGGAGGCACCAATGATGGCCTGCGGGCCGAGCAGGGCACGGGTAGCAGCGATGTCGCCATCGTCTTCACCCAGGTGCACGCCGGCGGCGCCGACCTGCAGGGCCAGTGCGGCATCATCATTGATGATCAGCGGCACGCCGGTTTCGGCGCAGAGTGCCTGCAGGGCAGTGGCCTGGGCCAGACGGGTGGGCGCATCCACCGCCTTGTTGCGGTATTGCAGCCAGGTAGTGCCGGCCAGCAAGGGGCGGACCCGCTCGAGCAGGCGCGCGCTGTCGGTTTCGTCGGGGGTGATCAGGTAGACGCCGCGGGCGTCGGCAAGCTGGGTCATGTATGGCTACCGGTACGGCGTGGGGAATGTGACAATCAACGCCGCTTCTTTGTCCGGTGATTATCCCCGATGTCCGACGCTACGGCCTCCACCCTGCGCACCTGGATGTGTGTCGTCTGCGGCTTCATCTACCGCGAGGCCGACGGCCTGCCGGAAGAAGGCATCGCCCCGGGCACGCGCTGGGAAGACGTGCCCGACACCTGGACCTGCCCCGACTGCGGGGTGACCAAGGATGACTTCGAGATGGTCGAGCTGGATTGACGCTGCTCCTGCGGGAAACGTTTCAGTGCAGTCTTGGGCGCTCGCCGCCCAGGTCGACCAGCCGCTCGCGGATGCTGATCGCATCGTTCGCCTCGGGCTCCATCTTCAGATAGCGCGCAAGGTCGGTGCGGGCGCCAGCCAGGTACTGCAACTGCAGATAGGCCAGGCCGCGGTCGCGCACGGCATCGGCCTGTTCGGGCGCCAGCTTGAGGATGCGGTCGGCGCTGCGCGCTGCCCGGTCCCACTCGCCACGCTCGGCGTAGACGCCGTGCAGGTTGCGCAGCATGCGCATCAGGATGGCGCGGTGCGGGGCCGGGTCCAGGATCTGCGCCAGCACGTTGTCGTCCGGGGTTTCGCCGCCCAGGTTGCTGCGGGCGCGTTCGCGCAGTTCGTCCACGCCCAGCGGACGGCCGCCGTTGAACGGGTCCATGATCAGCACCCCGTCTTCCACCGGCAGCCGCACCAGGAAATGGCCGGGGAAGGAAATGCCTTCCAGCGGCAGGCCGAGCCGGCGCGAGACCTCGATCTGCACCAGGGCCAGCGAGATCGGGTTGCCCAGGCGGCGCTCGAACACCTCGTTGAGGTAGCTGTTGCGCGGGTCGTAGTACTCGTCGTTGTCGCCGCTGTAACCGACCTCGTTGAACAGGTGGTTGTTGATGGCGGCAACCTTGAGCGGCCATTCGCCGATGGCATCCACTTCCACCCGCAGGTGGTCCGCGTGGGCCTGCAGCACGCGGTCGTACTCGGCCGGGTCCAGCTGCGGGTATTCATCGCGGGCGATCAGCAGGGCAGTCGGCAGCAGCGGCAGCGCCTCGTCGGGCAGGCCGGCCAGTTCATCCCACTGCGGCAGGGTAATACGCGTTTCAGACATGGCCCAAGACTGGCGGCAAAGCGGCGCCGGTTCAAGGGCGCCGCTGTTCAACTTGGGCCGGCCGCTCAGTTGCCGGTGGGGATGCCCGGGCCGAAGGTCAGCTCGGCGCCGTCCTGCAGCTTGAGCCTGGCGGCCTGGCCGGCGTTGAGTTCCAGCACGTACAGGGCCGGGTTGAAGCTGGGGTAGGGCGGGCACATGTCACCGGCCGAGCACGGCGGGACATCGCGCTGCTGGCCGACCAGGCGGCGCTGGCTGTCGAAGTACAGGATATCCAGCGGGATCTTGGTGTTTTTCATCCAGTACGCCTGCGGTTCCTCGCGGTCGTGGATGAACAACATGCCGTGGTCGGTTTCCATCTGTTCGCGGAACATCAGGCCGCGGGCGCGGCTTTCGTCGTTCTGCGCCAGTTCCACCTGGTAGCGGGTACCGGCCAGTTCCACCCAATGCTTGCCGTCGGCGCTGGCGCAGCCGGCCAGGGCGAGCAGGGACAGTGTGAAGAGGGTACGCAGGGAGGCGTTGAACATGGTTGGGGACCTGGTTCCTGGGAGGTGTTCAGGCGGGAGGGGGGAAGTCAAAGGCTTCCCCTCATCCGCCCTTCGGGCACCTTCTCCCGTGAACGGGAGAAGGGACAAGCAACAGCGGAAGCCGAAGCAACGGCCAAAGCAACAGCGACAGCCAAAGCAACAGCGACAGCAACAGCCAAAGCAACAGCCGAAACAGCCGAACCAGCAGCCAGAGTTGCGCGGGCTCGGCTTACAGCACCTGTGGCGGCTCGCCGCCGACGATGACCACGTCGGCTGGGCGGCGCGCAAACAGGCCGACCGTCACCACGCCCGGAATCTGGTTGAGTTGCTGCTCCAGCTTGACCGGATCGGTGATGGACAGGTTGTGTACGTCCAGAATCAGATTGCCGTTGTCGGTGACCACGCCATCGCGCCACACCGGCTGGCCGCCGGTCAGGGCCAGGATCTCGCGGGCCACCAGGCTGCGTGCCATCGGGATCACTTCCACCGGCAGCGGGAACTTGCCCAGCACCTTGACCTGCTTGCTCGGGTCGACGATGCAGACGAACTGCTTGCTGGCCTCGGCGATGATCTTCTCGCGGGTCAGCGCGGCACCGCCGCCCTTGATCAGGTTCTTGTTGCCGTCGCACTCATCGGCGCCATCCACGTACAGCGACAGGCCGCCGGTGTGGTTCAGGTCCAGCACCTCGATGCCGTGGCCCTTGAGCAGGGCGGTGCTCTGGTCGGAACTGGAGACCGCGCCTTCGATCTGGTCCTTGATGCGGGCCAGGGCTTCGATGAAGTAGGCAACGGTGGAGCCGGTGCCGACACCGACAATCATTCCCTTCTGGACGTACTCGATGGCTTTTTCGGCGGCCAGGCGCTTGGCTTCGGACATGGTTGTTTGCTTGGTGATTGGGGAGTCGGGATTGGGGATACGCAAAGGCGGGGTGTGGCGAACTTTTGGGTTGCCGGGATAGGGAAAGGCAGATTCGAGATTCGCATGGGCTGCAGTGCAGCGCTCTTGTCGAATCCCCGATCCCGACTCCCCAATCACCGCTTTTCCAGCGACAGCAGCAGCTTCCACTGTGCGGCGGTAACCGGGAACACCGACAGGCGGTTGCCCTTGGCGGTCAGCGGAAAGCCTTCGCCCAGTTCCTCGGCATGCAGCTTGATCTCGTCCAGCGCGATCACCTGCGCCAGCTTGCGCTCAAAACCCACGTCCACCAGCATCCAGCGCGGCTGTTCGCGCGTGCTCTTGGGGTCGTAGTAATCGGATTCGGGGTCGAACTGGGTGTCGTCCGGGTAGGCCTCGCTGGCCACCGTGGCGACGCCGACGATGCCCGGCACCTTGGTGTTGGAGTGGTAGAACAGGATGCCGTCGCCAACCTTCATGCCGTCGCGCATGAAATTGCGCGCCTGGTAGTTGCGCACGCCATTCCACGGCTCGGTGCCCACGCGCTGCAGGTCGTCGATGGAAAAGGCGTCCGGTTCGGACTTCATCAGCCAGTAGCGCTTGCGGGCGGTCATGCGTTCAACGGTTCCGGGTAGAGAGTGGCCTGCTCGGTACAGATGGCATCTACCGCCACGTCCCAGTCCTCGACCGGTAGTGACGGCACCTGCTGGGCGGAGAAACCTACCCCCACCAGCCACGGCGGCGCGGCCTGGCGCTGCCGAAATGCGAAGCTGCGATCATACCAGCCGCCCCCCATGCCCAGCCGCCGGCCGCTGTCATCAAAGCCCACCAGCGGCGCGACGACCAAGGCCATTTCCTCCGGCCGCAGTGCCTGCGCCGGGTCCACGTCGGGCTCGGGAATGCCGTAGCGGTTGCTGACCAGGGCCTGGCCCGGACGCCACGGCGCGAAGCGCAGCAGCTTGCCGTGCAGCACCGGCAGGCAATAGGTCTGCTGTGGCGGCAGCTGCATCTGCCAGCGGTGCAGGGCGATCTCGCCGTCCATTGCCCAGTAGCCGGCGACATGCCCACTGACCCCGGCGAAAGGCAGGGACAGCAGGTGCGCGGCCAGGGTTTCGGCCGCGGCGATGCGCTCGGCAGCAGGAATATCGCGGCGGCGCTGGCGCAGTTGTTGGCGGAGGAGTTGGCGGGGATCGGCAGTCATCGGGGAAAAATCTGCGGGCAGAGAGTTGAAGCCCCTCTCCCGTCGGGAGAGGGGTTGGGGAGAAGGTGCGGGTGAAGCGATGTGAGATCAACATGCATGAGGCTTCGCGCTCACCCTCATCCGCCCCTTCGGGGCACCTTCTCCCGGAGGGAGAAGGAAAAAAGACAAAAAAAGAACGGCGCCCGTTGGGCGCCGTTCTGGAATATTGCATTCTCCGCGGTGACGATGCGTGCGAAACGACCTTGAACCCGGGGTTCAAGTGGGAACGCTGGGGGGCCATCGGGCTTCCCGCTACAAGGCGGACTTGCACACCCGGCTCCGTCGCGCCCCCGTGGTCGTAATTAAGGGACAAGGCGAATGTTTGCACACGCCGTCGTTCACAGCAGAGAACGCGAGGCCAGTATAGCGAGGTTGCGCGCGCAGGTGCAGTCCGTTCGTCGGTCATTTACCAATTCATCAGCCTGAGCAACTCAGGCTGGTCAACGTGCGTTGTCGACCGCAATATCCAGGCGCCGGTTCAGATCATTCAACGCCGTCTGGAAGCGCTGTTGCTGCGCCGCCTGCTCGTCGCGTACCTGCTGCAGCTCATGGGCCAGGTTGAGCGCGGCCAATACCGCCACCCGGTCCACGGCGGCCATGCGGTTGCTGCCGCGGATTTCGCGCATCTTGCCATCGAGCATGCGCGCGGCAGCGGTGAGGCTCTGGCGCTCGCCGGGCTCCACGCCCACGGTGTATTCGCGATCAAGAATGTGGACGCTGACCGGTTCGTTCTGGCTCATGTGTGCTGTTCCAGCGACTTGAGGCGGTTGATCATGGCTTCCACCCGCGAGCGGGCCTGTTCGTTCTTGGTCAGCAGCTGCGAGCGCTCGCTGATCAATTGCTCCTGCTGTTGGCGCAGGCTGCGGTTCTCATCGCTCAGCCGCTGGTTGCGCTCGAGCAGCAGCTCGATGCGGGAGACAAGGGCCAGCAGCTGGCCAGCGGGGTCGAAGGCGTCCATGGGCGGCACGATAGGCATGCAGGTGAGGGGCGGTCAAGATGGAGAGTACAGCGTGGTTGATACACTGTAGGGCCGCTGCACGGTTCCCCGCGGCAGCGTTCCTCTCCGCTTTGACAGACCTGTGACATGACCGATCTTCCTGTCGTCAACGACATCCTCCAGGCCAGCAAGTCGCTGGGCCTGGGTGCTTCCCCGGCCGAACTGCACGGTGGCCTGTGTGGCTGGCTGGCTGCCGGCGGCGCCGACGTGCCGGCCTGGCCGGCCAAGGTGCTGGCTGATGATGGCCTGCCGGCGCCGGAGCCCGGCAGCGTTCTGGACCAGCTGCGCCAGGCCACGGTCGCGCAACTGGAGGACCGCGATTTTGCTTTTGAGCTGGTACTGGCCGATGCCGCAGCGCCCTTGCAGGTGCGCACCGATGCGCTGTTCGAGTGGTGCCGTGCATTCCTGGGCGGCTTCGGCCTGGCGTCGGGCAAGCGGCCGGTGCTCAGCGAGGAAGGCGAGGAGGCACTGCAGGACCTGGCGCGCCTGGCGCAGGCCTCCAGCGATGAGTTCGACAGCGCTGACGAGGACGAGGACGCACTGGCCGAGATCGAGGAGTTCGTGCGGGTGGCCGCGCTGTTGCTGCATGGCGATTGCGTGATGGGCTCGCGCCACCGGCAGAGCCTGAACTGAGGGCGGCGATGAAGCGTCTGTCCGGGATCACCCCTGCCGAATATGTGTTGCGCCGCCGCCAACTGATGGAGGCGGCCGGTGACGATGCCATCCTGGTGCTGCCGGCCGCACCGGAACGGGTACGCAGCCACGACACCTTCTACCCCTACCGCCAGGACTCGGATTTCTGGTACCTGTGCGGTTTCCAGGAGCCGGAGGCGGTGCTGGTATTGATCCCGGGCCGCAAGCACGGCGAGGTGATCCTGTTCTGCCGCGAGCGGGACCCTGACCGCGAAGCCTGGGACGGCCCGCGCGAGGGCCAGGACGGCGCGGTGTCGCGCTACGGCATGGACGACGCCTATCCGATCGACGACCTGGATGAAATCCTGCCCGGTCTGCTGGAAGGCCGTTCGCGGGTGTACTACCACTTCGGGCGCGATGCGGACTTTGATCTCAAGCTGATCGGTTGGGTCAACCGGGTACGCTCGCAGGTACGGCATGGCGCGCAGCCGCCGCATGAATTCCTGGAACTGGGCCACCTGCTGCATGAGCAGCGCCTGTTCAAGTCGGCCGATGAGATCGCGCTGATGCAGACGGCGGCCGACATCAGCGTGCGGGCGCACCGTGCGGCGATGCGCGCGGCGCGGCCGGGCATCCACGAGTATGAGCTGCAGGCCGAGGTCGAGCGCGCGTTCCGTGCCGCCGATGGCTGGCCGGCTTACAACAGCATCGTCGGTGCGGGTACCAATGCCTGCGTGCTGCACTACCGCGCCAACAGCAGCGGCAGCCGCGAGGGTGATCTGGTGTTGATCGACGCCGGTGCCGAGTACCGCGGCTATGCCAGTGACATCACCCGCACTTTTCCGGTCAGCGGCAAGTTCAGTGCCGAGCAGCGTGCGCTGCACGATCTGGTGCTGGCGGCGCAGGCGGCGGCGTTGGAGCAGGCGCTGCCGGGCATTGCGTATGAGGAGGGGCATCTGGCTGCGGTGGAGGTCCTGACCGAGGGTTTGTTGCGCTTGGGGCTGCTGCAGGGCGATCTGGAAGAGAACATCATCGAGGGGCACTACCAGCGCTTCTATCGGCACAAGACTGGCCATTGGTTGGGTCTGGACGTGCACGATGTTGGCGACTACCGGGTGGCGGGGGAGTCGCGCCTGTTGGAGCCGGGCATGGTGTTCACGATCGAGCCGGGGCTTTACATCTCGCCGGACGATCGCAGTGTGGAGGCGCGTTGGCGCGGGATTGGGATCCGCATCGAGGACGATGTGTTGATCACCGAGGACGGGCACCAGGTGCTGACGGCTGCGCTGGAGCGTAGTGCCGACGAAATCGAGGCCTTCATGGCCCAGCGCTGAGGTGTAAGGGGCGCATAGGTAGCTGTTGCAATTGCCTTTGCATTTGCCCTCCCTTACGCAAAGCGTAGGGGAGGGTATGGGAGGGGGCAGTTGCTTTGGCTTTGGCCGTTGCAGTTGTCGTTGCAGTTGCCGTTGCCGTTGCTCTAAAGCTTTTGATTTACGGGCCCCTTCTGCAGCGACGCAGCCGGCGGATAAGACCCCGAATGGGGCGACGTGCAGGACGCACGTCGTTTTTCGACGATACAGGGATGTATCGTCGAAAAATCCCGGCGGCGGAGTGGACCCGCGACGCGTAGCGGCGTGGGCGCGGAGGCAGGGTGTGCTTTCTTTTGGTTATCTTTTCTTTGCACAAGCAAAGAAAAGTAACTCGCTCCCCGAAGGGGAGTGAAAGCCTTTGCTCTTGCTCTCGTTCCAGCTCCAGCTCCAGCTCCAGCTCCAGCAGTAGCAGCTGTAGTAGCAGCAACAGCACAGCAATCAAGGTCAAGGGCTTTCGCCCGCCTTCGGCGCGCGAGCACACCTTTCTTTGCTTGTGCAAAGAAACGTGGCCCAAAGAAAGCACACCCTGCCTACGCGCCTTCCGCGCTGCGCGCTACAGGTCCACTCCGCTGGCAGGATTTTTCGACGATACATCCCTGTATCGTCGAAAAACGACGTGCATCCATGCACGTCGCCCCGTACGGGGTCTTGTCTGCCAGCTCCGTCGCTGCGGAAGGGGCCCGGTGGATCAAGAGCTTTAGAGCAACGGCAACGGCAACGGCAACGGCAACGGCAACTGCAACTGCAACTGCCAAAGCCAAAGCCAAAGCCAAAGCCAAAGCCAAAGCCAAAGCCAAAGCCAAAGCCAAAGCAACTGCACCCCTCCCATACCCTCCCCTACGCTTTGCGCAAGGGAGGGCAGGTGCCAATGTACGTAGCCCGGGTAAGCGTCAGCGCACCCGGGAAGCCGACCTCGATCGCCACCGAATAAGGTGCAAACGAATACGGCCCAGCTTTCGCCAGGCCGCAGTCAACTGCATCAACGGTGTATTCCGATAACCAGGGCAGCAGCTACACGCCGCCCCGGCAGACCATTACGCCTGCGCGGCAAATTCCGGACGGGTCAGGTTGTCCGCTTCGCCTTCGGTGCACAGCACCTCGTCTTCGATGCGTACGCCGCCATAGGGACGGAAGAAATCCACACGGTCCCAGTTGACGCTGGCGCAATTGCCGGCCTTCTTCACTTCGTCCAGCAGCATGTCGATGAAATACAGGCCCGGCTCGATGGTCACCACCATGCTTGGCTCCAGTACGCGGGTCATGCGCAGGTAGGGGTGACCGGCCGGGCGCTCGATGCGGCCGCCGTCCTCGCTGGCGGCAAAGCCGGCCACGTCGTGCACCTGCGCACCGATCAGATGGCCAATGCCGTGCGGGAAGAAGGCCGCGCTTACACCGGTGGCCAGCGCGGTCTCCGGCGAGACAGTGATCACGCCGAACTCCTTGAGGATGCCCATCAGCGACAGGTGCGCATCGATGTGCAGCTGCTTGTAGTCAAAACCGGGCCGCACCGCCGCGCACATCTTCAGCTGGGCGGCGTCGATCGCGTCGATGAAGGCCTGGAACTCATCGTGGCCCGCCGCGGCATAGGTGCGGGTGATGTCGCTGGCATAGCCATGGGCCGAGGCACCGGCGTCGATCAGGAAGCTGCGCAGCAGCTGCGGGGCCTGCTTGCCCAGGTCGGTGTAATGCAGCACCGCGGCGTGTTCGTTGAGGCCGATGATGTTGCCGTACGGCAGCTCATTGGCGTCCTGGCCGACGGCGCTGCAATACGCCATGTGGATCTCGAACTCGCTGGCACCGGCGCGGAACGCCGCCTCGGCGGCGCGGTGGCCGCGTACGCCCAGGACCTGGGCCTGACGCATCAGCGCGATCTCGTAGGCGGTCTTGTAGCCGCGGTGCCATTCCAGGTAGTTGATCACCGCCGGCGGGTTGTTGGGGGCAAAACCGCCCAGCGCGCTCTGCGGCTCACCGAGGATGGCGCAGCGGCTGGGGTCGGCCGGCAGCAGGGCCAGCGCCTCTTCCGGCTTGCGGATGATCTGGATGTCGAAATGTTCCACCCACCAGCCGCTGGGAGCGCCCGGCACCACGTGCCAGTAATCGAAGGGCTGGTAGAACACCAGGGTCGGGCGCTTGCCCGGGGTGTGGATCAGCCAGCTGTACGGCAGCTTGGTCAGCGGCAGCCAGGTCTTGAACTGCGGGTTGACCGCGTACGGATAGTCGCGGTCGTCGAACACCTGATAGTGCTGGGTGCCGCTGGGAACCACCAGGTGGTCGTAGCCAGCGCGGGCCAGGGCCGTATCGGCACGGCGGATCATTTCGCCCAGATGCTGGGAATACAGGGCGCCGGGATCTTGCTGGTTCATTGCGGTGGCTCGCTGGTCGGTACGGAATACAGGCCATGATTCTGCCGCAAACGGCTTGCCGCTGCTGTGCCGGTTTCGGCACTCAGGGTGCCGGCAGGCTCTCTTCTATCCAGTGCACCAGGTGTTCGCGCTGCTCCTTGGGCAGGGTCAGGAAGCGAAAGCCCACCCAGGACTGCTCCGGCGCCTGCGCTGGTTCGCGCCACAACAGGTGCACACCCGCATCGATCGTGGTCTGGCCGCCGCGCCCGTCGGGAATAGCGAACTGCAACTGGTACAGCGCGTCCTCGTGCAGCCCGCTGGAGGCGATCAGCAGCATGCCGGTTTCGGAAATATTGCTGAGCCGGCCGATCACTGCGCCAGTCATCTGGTCACGGACCGCGATCAGCGACGGCACCGGCAGGCGTGGGGCGCGACGGGTTTCGGTGGTCATGCGCCCTCCGCGGCGTTGGTGTCGGTGCCGGCAATGGCGCGCAAGGTGCGCAGGGTGGCCTGCCAGGCACGGTCAATCAGGCGGCCACGGTCCTCGGTGACGATGCGCAGCTGGCCACCGGCCATCAAGCGCGCAAGTGCATCGAGTGAGTGCTCGGCCACCTTCTGCCCGCGTTGATTGACGAACAACGCGTTGTCGGTGATCAGGCTATACCAGGACAGGCGCTGGCGACGGCTGTCGCCCTGCTGGTTGATGGTGAACTCGAACCAGGTGCCAAAGGGCAGGGTACGCAGCTGGCGGTAGAAGCCTTCTTCGGTGGCATTGCGCTCGGGCTGGGCATTCTTCCTGCGTTCTTCCTCCTCGTCACGGTCACCGGCTTCGCCCAGCCGCGAACGCGCCTTCAGCTTTGCGCTGAGTTCGGTCTTGGAGGTGACGTCGTCGTCGCCGCCGGGCGAGGACAGGCGGCGGGCGATGGCGCCAGCTTCGTCGCGGTGGTAGCCCACCTGCAGCAGTGCGTCCTCGATCTGCTCGCCGAAGGCGATGTCGGGAGCACCGCCCGGCGGCAGGCGGGTGATCTGGCTGATGCGGCGGGTGGCCTGCAGGCGCTGCTGCCACTCGTCGGACAGCTCGCCCTGGCGCAGCAGGGTCAGGGTCAGCACATCGGCCCACGCCTTGCGCAGCAGCGTCTGCACGAACTTTGGCGGTGCCTCGCTGGCACATAGTTCATCGATGCTGCGGTTCGCCAGTTGCTTGGCCGCTTCCAGTTTTTCCTTGCCGCGCGCGGCTTCCACCTGGCGGCGTTCGGCCACTTCGGCGCGGCGGGCGGCACCGCGCAGATGGGTCTGGATGCGTTCGTTGGCCTCGACGAAAACCGATTCGTCGCCTTCGTAGTCGGTAACGACCTTTTCAACCGCTTCGCCCAGTTTGTACAACAGCATGGGGTCGCTGTCGTCGTCACTGAGCCAGACCGCACCGGATTCGGCCACCGCATTGAGCAGTTCACGGGCCGGGTGCTGGTCGCGCTGGAAAAAATTCTGGTCACGGATCGCGGCCCTGGCCAAAGGCACCTGCAATTGGTTGAGCAGGTCGGCGGCGGGGCCCTCGGTACGGACTTCACGCTGGATCTGGGTATAGAGCATGCCCAGCAGGTCCAGGGTGTCGGCATCCTGGCTGGACAGCGCGGCGTTGCTGCCGTGTTCGGCACGCAGCTGGGCCAGCAATGCGTCGTGGATATCCTTGAAGCCACGGCGCGCGCCGGGCGCGGCGGCCTGCGCCTGCAGCTTGCCCAGCACCCCCATCACCGCATCGCTGGGCACCGCCTTGGGGGCAGCCTGGGGCGAGGTCATCGGCGGCAGGGCAGCTGAGGTGCCCGCCTGCGGGCCTACGCCAGGCTGGGGTTGCATGGCTGCGCCAGCAGCGACGCCCGCACCGGCGAAGATGCTTTGTCCGCTGGCATCGACCGTGTTGGCGGCCAGTGAGGCAATGCTGCCGCCAGTGGCAGGTGCCTGGCGGGAAAGTGTCTGCCGCGCGGCATCCAGCAGGGCATGCAGGCTGGCAGCGCTGGCCGCATCGGCCTGCGGCTTCGCTGCCACCGCGGCGGGCGCCGCTGCCGGAGCGGCGCTGGGCAGTTGTGTCCAGGAGGCCGCCGGACCTTGTCCCTGCCAACTGGTCAGCGGTGCCTGCCCGGCGTTGCGGGGGGCGTCGGCGGGGTTGCCGGCGACACTGCCTGGGCCATGCCCGCGGGGTGCCGAGGGGCGGACCAGGTAAGGCCGGTAGACCAGCCCGGGCAGGATGCCTTCGCGGGCCAGCAGGATGTTGAGGCGGTCGCACAGTTCGGTATGCCGCTCCATCGCCTGCCGGTCGAACACCTGGTACAGCAGCAGCTGGGTTTCCAGATTCACCTGCAGCTGTTCGCCGCTGTCGCGCAGGGCGCGGCACAGCGAGTACGGGCCGGTGGGCAGCCGTTCGCTGTCGAAGGCCGGCTGCGCCGCCAGTACCGCAAACCGCTGCCCCAGCAGTTGCATGGCGCTGACGCCGCGGCTGCTCTCGCGGCGGGCCATGTCGTGCAGCACGATGTCGCGGTCGATGTCGGTGTCTTCGACCAGGGTCATGGTCTTGAAGCTGGGTTTGGCGCGCTCCTCGGCGACCGGTGTGGGCAGGCTCTTGAGGTCGGCCAGCTGTGCTGCCAGGGCGTCCAGGTAGCTCTTGGGAAAACGCTCGGCGGTGTCGCGCAGCAGCCGCATCTGGGCATAGACATCGGCCTGCACCTGGCTGTTGCGTGCTTTTTCAGCGCTCTGGAACAAGGCTCTTTCCAGCTCGACCATGGTCAGCTGCAGCGGCGTGTACAGCACTTCCACCGCGGTCAGATAGACGCTTTCAAGCAGCTCGCGCACGCGCGCGGGCGCTGGCGCGCCGGCAATACGCTCCAGCGCCTGCTTGGAAGTGCGTGATGCGGTCCCTGACATCTGAGTGATCCCTGCCCCTTGGGGCGTGATTTCTATCACTTTGGTGACGTGTTCGCCACTTTTACTGGTTGTTATGTCAGGAAAAGCCCTACAACGTCGTTCGTGAAGCGACGGCCGAGTTCGGTCGGAACCCAATGCTGGCCGCTGCTGTCGGCAAGCAGCCAGCCGCGTGCACTGGCCTCCTGCAAGGCCGGCAGCAGTACCGTGCGTGACAACCCCGTGCGCGATTCGAAATCGCGCAGGCTGAAGCCTTCGTGCAGGCGCAGCAGGTTGAGCATGTACTCGAACGGCAGGCGCTCGGCGCTGATCACGTCATCGCCACCGATGCTGGCCGCGCTGCCGGCGGTGTCCATGAAGGTCTGCGGGTGCTTGTGCTTCCAGCGGCGCAGCACGTGCTGCTCGGCGCCGGAGCTGATCTTGCCGTGGGCGCCGGCGCCGATGCCCAGATAGTCGCCGAAGCGCCAGTAGTTCAGGTTGTGCTGGCACTGCCAGCCGTCACGCGCATAGGCGCTGACCTCGTACTGGCCGTAGCCGCGCTCGCCGAGCAGGGCCTGGCAATGCTCCTGGATGTCCCAGGCGCTGTCTTCGTCGGGGATACCCTGTGGCGGCTTGGCGAAGAACACGGTGTTCGGCTCCAGCGTCAGCTGGTAGTGCGAGATATGCGTGGGTTCCAGGGCAAACGCACGCTCCAGGTCGTGCTCGGCCTGGGCCAGGGTCTGCTGCGGCAGCGCGTACATCAGGTCGATGTTGAAGTTGTTGTAGCCGGCGTCCTGGGCCAGCTTGACCGCGCGTTCGGCCTCGTTGCTGTCGTGGATGCGACCCAATCGCTGCAGCGCTTCGTCGTTGAAGGTCTGGATACCGAAGCTGATGCGGTTGACCCCGGCTGCGCGGTAGCGGTCGAAGCGGCCGTGCTCGGCGGTGCCGGGGTTGGTCTCCAGCGTCACTTCCAGGTTCGGGGCGAAGCGCAGGCGTGCGCTGGCCTGCTGCAGGAAGCGATCGATCGCTTCGGGCGGGAACAGGCTGGGTGTGCCACCGCCAAAGAACACGCTGCTGACCACCCGGCCCCAGACCAGCGGCAGGTCCTGGTCCAGGTCGCGGATCAAGGCATCGATATAGGCATCGAACGGCAACTCGCCCTTGCCGGCATGCGAGTTGAAATCGCAGTACGGGCATTTGCGCACGCACCACGGCAGGTGCACGTATAGCGCCAGCGGTGGCGGTACCAGCTGCAGGCCGGCAGCGTGACCGTGATCGATCGCGCAGGATTCGCCGGGAAGGTGGTTGCAGTGGTCGTGGGAGTGCGGCATGGACGGCTGTTGGAAAGAGTGGGAGTACAGGGTTACAGGCGCTATTGCCCGGCCAGCAGGATTGGATCGACCAGCGAACGTGGTTGTGCACGGAGGACGGCTGCGCTGACATCGCGGAACATCGGTGACGGCCCTTGGTAACTGCCGGCCTCGTTGTCCATGAGACGGTGGCGCGCCGGCCGGATGCCATTGCGCATGTGCAGATACAGGCCGGAAACCATGGCTTTGCGCTTGTCGGCGAAGTTGTCGTAGCGGACCTCAAGCACGTCCACCAGGTCCACCTTGCGCCAGCGATGCGCGGTGGCGATGTTGTGGTAACGGAGCTGGCCAGCCCGCTCATCCAGCACCACGCGTTGCCACAGGATGGGAGCAGCGATCAGTGAAATGACCAGTGCGCAGCCCAGCGCCCAAAGCGGAAGTGCGAGCCAGGATTGCTCCCCGTCATACGCCAGCAGGGCGCCCACTATCGTGCCGCTCACAGCGCCCAGAATGGCGACGAGCTGCACAAGCCCCATCCGGGTCCGATAGCGGCGTGGCGTCATTGCCTGATCTCCGTGGTCAATCGAACGCAAGTTGCGACATGCGCTGCAACAACAGCTGCAGCGCTTTGGCGCGGTGGCTGCGGCCGTTCTTCTGCGCCGGTTCCATCTGCGCGGCGGTCAGGCCGAGTTCTTCATCCAGGAACACCGGGTTGTAGCCGAAGCCGTTGCTGCCGCGCAGTTCGTCGATGATGCGCCCTTCCCAGCTGCCTTCGCAGATCAGCGGTTGCGGGTCGTTGGCATGGCGCAGCAGCACGATCACCGCGTAGAAGCGCGCGGTGCGGCGTTCGGCCGGGACATCGCGCAGCGCATCAAGCAGCTTGGCGTTGTTGGCAGCATCGTCGGTGGGGCTGCCGGCGTAGCGCGCGCTATACAGGCCGGGCGCGCCGTCCAGTGCATCGACGATCAGGCCGGAGTCGTCGGCCAGCGCTGGCAGGCCGGTCACCGCGCAGGCATGGCGGGCCTTGATCAGCGCGTTCTCGACGAAGGTCAGGCCGGTCTCGGGCACGTCGTCCACGCCCAGCTCGCGCTGCGGCACAATCTGCAGCGGAAGCTGGGCCAATATGGCCTGCAGTTCCTTCAGTTTGCCGGCGTTGCCGCTGGCCAGTACCAGTTTCATTGCTTGGGCTCCAGCAAGTCCCAGGTGTTGCCGTACAGGTCACGGAACACCGCCACGGTGGCATAGGATTCTTCGCGCGGGGGTTCGAGGAACTCCACGCCGCGCGCGCTCATGGCCGCGTGATCGCGCCAGAAGTCATCGGTGTTGAGGAAAAAACCAACGCGGCCGCCGGTCTGGTTGCCGATGCGGCTGTGTTGCTCCTCGTCGCTGGCACGCGCCAACAGCAGCGCGGCGGCGCTGCCATCAGTGGGGCCGACCACAACCCAGCGCTTGCGGCCCTGGTCCAGGTCCTGCAGCAGCTGGAAGCCGAGCTTGCCGGTGTACCAGGCGATGGCTTCGTCGTAATCGGCGACCACCACGGTGACCAGGGCGATGCGCTGGTTCATGCCTGTGCCAGTGCTGCCTGCTGTGCGTCGAACAGCTCGCGGATGCCCTTTTCGGCCAGCACCAGCAGCGCGTCCAGTTCGTCACGGCGGAAGGCGTGGCCTTCGGCGGTGCCCTGCAGCTCGATGAAGCCGCCGCCATCATTCATCACGACATTCATGTCAGTGTCGCAGTCGCTGTCCTCGGCGTAATCCAGGTCCAGCACCGGCTGGCCCTTGTAGACGCCAACCGAGACCGCGGCCACCGCGCCGAACAACGGGTTGCGCTTGATCTCGCCACGCTTCATCAGCAGGTTCACTGCATCCACCAGGGCCACATAGGCGCCGGTGATGGCGGCGGTGCGGGTGCCGCCGTCGGCCTGCAGCACGTCGCAGTCCAGGGTGATGGTGCGCTCGCCCAGCGCGTTGCGGTCGATGCAGGCGCGCAGGGTGCGGCCGATCAGGCGCTGGATTTCCAGGGTGCGGCCACCCTGCTTGCCGCGCGCGGCTTCACGGTCGGAGCGGGTATGGGTGGAGCGCGGCAGCATGCCGTATTCGGCGGTGACCCAGCCTTCGCCCTTGCCGCGCAGGAAGCCCGGCACGCGGTTTTCAACGCTGGCGGTGCACAGCACGCGGGTGTCACCAAAGCTCACCAGCACCGAACCTTCGGCATGGCGGGTGAACGAGCGCTCGATGGTGACGGTGCGCAACTGGTCGGCCTGGCGGCCGCTGGGACGGGAAAAGGTCATGGGGGGTCCAATAAACGAGAGAGCAACAGAGCAGCGGGTGGGGCGCCCGGGCGGCCGCAGGGCCGGCATCCAAGGGTGCCTAGGTTACCATTCACCCTTTGCAACGCACCGGAATTCCAATGATTCGAAGCATGACCGCCTATGCCGGCGGCGAACGCGTCACCCCCTGGGGCACCCTGGGTTGCGAACTGCGCTCGGTCAACCATCGTTTCCTCGAAGTGGGCGTGCGCCTGCCCGAGGACCTGCGTTCATTGGAGCCGCAGCTGCGCGAGCGCATCGCCGCGCGCCTGAGCCGCGGCAAGCTGGACCTGATGATGCGCCTGCGTGCGCCGGAAACCGCCACCTCGCTGTCGGTCAACGAGGCCCTGGTGGATCAACTGGGTGACCTGGCCCGGCGCCTGCATTCACGCTTCCCGGACATGCGCATCGGCTTCACCGAGCTGCTGCAGTACCCGGGCGTGCTGCAGGCAGAAAGCACCGACGCGGCGGCCCTGCAGGCCGAGGCCTTGGCGCTGCTGGACGAAGTGGTGGATGGCTTTGTGGCCGCGCGTGAGCGTGAAGGCGACAAGCTGGCCACGGCGATCAGCGAGCGGGTGGACGCGGTGGAGCGTATCGCCGCCGAGGTGCGCGAACTGATCCCGGCCATTCGCGAAGGGCAGCGGGTGAAGCTGGCCGCGCGCCTGGCCGACCTGCCGCATCCGGTCGACCCCGGCCGCGCCGAGCAGGAACTGGTGATGTGGCTGCAGAAACTCGACGTGGATGAGGAACTGGACCGGTTGGGCAGCCATATCGCCGAGATCCGCCGGGTGCTGCGCCAGCGCGAGCCGGTCGGCCGCCGCCTGGACTTCCTGCTGCAGGAGTTCAACCGCGAGGCCAATACGCTGGGCTCCAAGTCGGTGGACGCACGCACCTCCAATGCCGCCGTCGAACTGAAAGTGCTGATCGACCAGATCCGCGAGCAGGTGCAGAACATCGAGTAAGGGTAGTGCCGAGCCATGCTGGGCAGAAGCGTTCCCAGCAAAGCTGCCCTCACCCCAACCCCTCTCCGCATACGGGAGAGGGGCCGAAACTGTAGTGCCGAGCCATGCTCGGCAGAGGCTTTCCTGGCAAGGTCCAGCCGGGCATGGCTCGGCTCTACCGGAACAGGGTTGCCGGTAAGGCCCAGCCGAGCATGGCTCGGCACTACAGGTGGAGCCGCTGCCGCGCGGTAATTGGGGGCCATGAACCCCCGATCCTGCACAGACCAGCCCGCGCCGGTACAATGCCGGGCCATTCCGACGCTGGCCCACTCTTCATGCGTGGCACCCTTTACATCGTCGCTGCCCCGTCCGGGGCCGGCAAAAGCAGCATCGTCAACGCCACCCTGGCGCGCGACCCCCACATTTCCCTGTCGATCTCCTTCACCTCGCGGGCCATGCGCCCGGGCGAGGAGAACGGCAAGCACTACCACTTCGTCCCCGCCGCCGAATTCGAGCAGATGATCGCTGCCGGCGATTTCTTCGAGCACGCGCTGGTCCATGGCGACTGGAAGGGTACGGCCCGGCAGTCGGTGGAACCGCAGCTGGCGGCCGGCAAGGACGTGCTGCTGGAAATCGACTGGCAGGGAGCGCGCCAGGTGCGTGAGAAGGTGCCGGGCGCGGTCAGCGTGTTCATCCTGCCGCCGTCGCGGCAGGCGCTGGATGAGCGCATGCGCAAGCGTGGCCAGGACAGCGAGGCGGTCATGGCCCAGCGCTTGGCCGCCGCGCGCGAGGAAATGCTGCATTACGACGAGTTCGACTACGTCATCGTCAACGAGGACTTTGACACCGCGGTGGGCGAGATGTGTTCCATCTTTGCCGCCAGCCGCCTGCGGCGGGAGCCGCAGCAGCAGCGTCACGCCCAGTTGATTGCCTCGTTGTTGACCCCTGAAAACTGAGCAAGTGATTGATCCCAAAGGGGCTGTTCAGGCGTCGACTTGATTTCGGCCCGGGTCTGCCCCTACAATCGCCCCCCTTTCCCTCATTCGTTCGAGCGGCCGTGCAGGTCGCCGGGAGCCCGCATGGCCCGCATTACCGTAGAAGATTGCCTGGAAGTCGTTAACAACCGCTTTGAGCTGGTCATGATGGCGTCCAAGCGCGCCCGTCAGCTGGCCAATGGCGTCCAGGCGACGATCGACAACAGCGAGAGCGAAGACAAGCCGACCGTGCTGGCGCTGCGCGAGATCGCTGCCCGCAAGATCGACAACACGCTGATCGAGGAAGTCGAGAAGGCCGAGCGCGAGCGTGCCGAGCGTGAAGCACTGGAGTGGGCCGCCGCCGAAGTGGTCGCCGACGAAGACATGTCCAAGAACGACGATTGATCGCCTCTGTGGCATTGATTGACGTTGTCTGCAGACAGCCCGCCGCAAGCGGGCTGTTTTGCATTGTGGGGTTTGCCGAAGCACGCGCGCTGGCATAGTCTTTCGCCATGAACCCAGGCCCTTCCGCCCAGGTAGCCACGCCCGCGGGCGGGGCGGTACCTGACTATGTACTGCAATTCGAACGCGCAGCCAGCTATCTCCCCGCCGAGCAGCTGCCGCTGCTGCGTCGCGCCTGGGAAGTGGGCGCGGCCGCACACGCCGGCCAGACCCGCAAGTCCGGCGAGCCCTACATCACGCATCCGGTGGCGGTGGCACGCATCCTGGCCGAGCTTGGCCTGGACGTGGAAACCCTGATCGCGGCCATCCTGCACGACACCATAGAGGACACCCCGCTCACCGGCGAGGAGCTGGCCGCCGAGTTCGGCCAGGCCGTGGCCGATCTGGTCGATGGCGTCACCAAGCTGGACAAGCTCAAGTTCCGCGACCGCCAGGAAGCGGCGGCGGAGAGCTTCCGCAAGATGCTGCTGGCGATGTCGCGCGACCTGCGCGTGATCATGATCAAGCTGGCCGACCGCCTGCATAACATGCGTACCCTGGGCGCGCAGAGTGCCGAGGCACGCCGCCGCATCGCGATGGAGACGCTGGACATCTATGCGCCCATCGCCCAGCGCCTGGGCATGAACCTGATCAAGTCCGAGCTGCAGAACCTGGGCTTCCGCGCGCTGTACCCGTGGCGCCACGCCATCATCGAAAAACACATCCGCAGCCAGCCGGTGGTGCGGCGTGAGTCGATGGCGCAGGTGGAAGTGCAGCTGTCGCAGCGGCTGGCGCGCGAAGGCCTGGAGCACCGCCTGATCAGCCGCATCAAGACCCCCTGGAGCATCTACACCAAGATGCGCGAGGAGAACAAAAGTTTCGACCAGGTGATGGACGTGTTCGGCTTCCGCCTGGTGATGCGCAACGTGCCCAACTGTTATCACGCGCTGGGCGGCGTGCATGCCGCGTTCAAGCCGCTGGACGGGCGCTTCCGCGATTTCATCGCCATCCCCAAGGCCAATGGTTACCAGTCGCTGCACACGGTGCTGTTTGGCCCGTATGGCTCGCCGATCGAGGTGCAGATCCGTACCGAGGAAATGGACCTGATCGCCGAGCGCGGTGTGGCCGCGCACTGGACCTACAAATTCGGTGGCGATGGCCCCAACAGCGCGCAGAGCCGCGCGCATGCCTGGATCGTCGAGCTGATCGATTCGCAGCGCACGGCCGGTTCGTCGCTGGAGTTCCTCGACAACGTCAAGGTCGACCTGTTCCCGGACGAGGTCTACCTGTTCACGCCCAAAGGCAAGATCCTGGCCCTGCCACGCAATTCCACCGCGCTGGACTTCGCCTATGCGGTGCACACCGACGTCGGCAACCGCGCGGTGGCCTCGCGGGTGGACAAGAAACTGGTACCGCTGCGCACGCGCCTGGCCAGCGGGCAGACGGTGGAGATCATCACCGCGCGCTCGGCCTCGCCCAAACCGCAGTGGCTGGAGTTCGTGGTCAGCAGCAAGGCACGCACCGCCATCCGCCACCAGCTCAAGCAACTGGAGCACGAAGATGCCGTGCAGCTGGGCCATCGCATGCTGGACCGTGCGCTGGAAGCAATGGACAGCTCGATCGAGCGCCTGCCCAAGGGCCGCCTGGACGCCTTCCTCAACGAGCACCGTTACCCGCGCCTGGAGGCCTTCCTTGCCGACGTGGCGCTGGGTAACTGGATGCCAACGCAGGCTGCGCAGGCCTTGATGTCCTACGCCGAGCTGCGTGCGGGCGGCACGGCGCACCGTGCGCAGGAGAAGATCCTGATCAATGGCAGCGAGCGCGGCGTGGTCAGCTTCGCCAACTGTTGCCAGCCCATCCCTGGCGACGAGATCATGGGCTACCACACTGCCGGCAAGGGCATCGTGGTGCACCGCATGGATTGCCCGAACCTGGCCGAGCTGCGCAAGACGCCGGACCGCTGGGTACCCATTGGCTGGGACACCAGCGTGGTTGGCGATTACGACACCGCCTTGGTGGTGGAAGTGGAGAACGGTACCGGCGTGCTGGCGCAGCTGGCCGCCGCCATCGCCCAGAGTCACTCCAACATCGAGCGGGTGGATTACCTGGATCGCGATTTCAACGCCGCGGTGCTGTGTTTCAACATCCAGGTCCGCGACCGCAACCACCTGGCGGAAGTCATGCGCCGCTTGCGGCGCCTGCAGGTAGTGCAGGCGGTACGCCGCCAATAAGGCAATTCCAGTAGTGCCGAGCCATGCTCGGCAGAGGCCTTCCAGCGCGATCTCACGCAATCCCAATGCCGAGCATGGCTCGGCACGACGGAATCGTTCCTGCAGCTATCCACACAGGCTGTGCCCTGCTGCTGACACAAGTTGTGGATAAGGGCGTGCAGCCCTTGTGCCGCAAGCCTTTGCAGAGTGTGGCGATTTTTTGTCCAGCCGCAACAGCGATCCCCTGTAGTGCCGAGCCATGCTCGGCAAGGGGCTTTCCCAAGCGACCCCAATGCCGAGCATGGCTCGGCACTACGGAATCGTTCCTGGAGCCATCCACACAGGCTGTGCCCTGCTGCTGACACAAGCTGTGGATAAGGACGTGCAGGCCTTGTGCCGCCAGCCTTTGCAGAATGTGGCGATTTTTTGTCCAGCCGCAACAGCGATCCCCTGTAGTGCCGAGCCATGCTCGGCAAGGGGCTTTCCCAAGCGACCCAATGCCGAGCATGGCTCGGCACTACGGAATCGTTCCTGGAGCTATCCACACAGGCTGTGCCCTGCGGCTGACACAAGTTGTGGATAAGGGCTTGCAGCCCTTGTGCCGCAAGCCTTTGCAGAGTGTGGCGATTTTTTGTCCAGCCGCAACAGCGATCCATGTAGTGCCGAGCCATGCTCGGCAAGGGGCCTTCCCGAGCGACCCCAATGCCGAGCATGGCTCGGCACGACGGAATCGTTCCTGCAGCTATCCACACAGGCTGTGCCCTGCGGCTGACACAAGTTGTGGATAAGGACGTGCAGGCCTTGTGCCGCAAGCCTTTGCAGAACGTGGTGATATTTTGTCCAGATGCTGTGGATGGGGCGCAGGAACCTGCCGCAGGTTCTGCGTACCATAGGTGGGTTCACCCCCACTGGCAGTGCTTTCATGACCACGTTTCCGCAGGACATCTACACCGAACCCACCCCGGATACCGACACCCTGGCCAACCTCGGGCCGCTGGCGGCGCTGGCCGGTGTGTGGATCGGTGGACGTGGCATGGACGTCAACCCCAAGGCCGATGGCCCGGAACACCAGGCCTACATCGAACATGTGGAAATGCAGCCGATCGACGCGCAGCCCAATGGGCCGCAACTGTTCTATGGCCTGCGCTACCACACCCGCATTGTCAAGCCGGGCGAGGTGGAGACCTTCCACGACCAGGTTGGCTACTGGCTGTGGGAGCCGGCTACCGGCACCATCATCCAGACGCTCTCGATCCCGCGCGGGCAGACCGCGATGGCGGTCGGCAAGGCGGCGCCCGATGCCAAGCGCTTCCAGCTGCGCGCCGAGCGCGGTTCGATGACCAATGGCATCAGCTCCAACCCGTTCCTCGAGCATGCTTTCCGCACCGAGAGCTACGACATCGACGTGACCATCAATGACGATGGCAGCTGGTCCTACCAGCAGCAGACCATGCTGGTGATCCCGGACCGCAGCGAGCCGTTCGCGCACACCGACCGCAACACGCTGCGCAAGGTGGGCGAGCCCACGCTCAACCCGACCGCGCGCGAGGCCGCCCTCGCCGGTTGATGCCTGGCCGGTAGTGCAGCAGTGCTCGGCAACAGGCTCCGCCGGGACTGCCACCCTGCCGAGCATGGCTACGCACTGCTGCGGTTATCCCCAACGGCTGTGCCCTGTGGGTTCCACAAGTTGTGGATAAGCCCGCGCAGCCCTTGTGCTGCAATGGTCTGCGAAAGCTGGTGATATTTTGTCCAGCACCTGTGGATGCTTGCGTCGGCTATCCACACAGGCTGTGTCCGGTTGCTGCCACAAGTTGTGGATAAGCCTGCGCAGCCCTTGTTGCACAAGGTTTCCCGTACGCTGTTGAAATTTTGTCCAAGGGCTGTGCTGCCCGGTCAGCTGCCTGCCAAGGTGGCGACGTTACAATGGCGCACCTTTTTCCAGACTGGAGCTGTCCATGTCCCGCCAGATCATCAACACCGCCAACGCCCCGGCCGCCATTGGCCCGTATTCGCAGGCCGTGCGCGCCGGCAACACCGTGTACTTCTCCGGCCAGATCCCGCTGGACCCGGCCACCGGTGAGATCGTCGCCGGCGACGTCACCGCACAGGCCCGCCGCGCTTTCGACAACCTCAAGGCCGTGGCCGAGGAAGCCGGTGGCTCGCTGGACAAGATGGTGCGCCTGGGCCTGTACCTGACCGACCTGGGCGAGTTCGCCAAGGTCAACGCGGTCATGCAGGAATACTTCCAGGCCCCGTTCCCGGCCCGTTCCACCATCGAAGTGTCGGGCCTGCCGAAGGGCGCCGCGTTCGAAGTCGACGCGATCATGATCATCGACTGATCGCGCCACGCCGCGTTGCGTGCAGACAGATGCCTGGCCTATGCCGGGCATCTGCGTTTCAGCCCGGCGGGCGGCGGATATCGCTGGGGGTATGCCCGGTCCAGCGCTTGAATGCACGGCGGAACTCGCGGGCGTCGTTGAAGCCCAGCTGGTTGCCGATGGCGGCAATGCTCAGCTCCGGCTCCTGCAGCAGTTCCAGTGCCAGTTCGGTGCGCAGGCGGTCGTGGATTTCGCTGAAGCTGGTTTCTTCCTCGGCCAGCTGGCGGCGCAGGCTGCGCTCGCTCAGGTGCAGGGCCTGGGCGAGCTCACTCATCTGCGGGTTATCGCGCAGCTGCGCGCGCAGCAGGCGCTCCACCACGGCGGTGGTTTCACCGCGCGAGGCGAGGGTGGCCAGCTGCGCGCGGCACAGCGACAGGGCCTGCTGCGAGGTCACCGGGTTGTAGCTGGCAAACGGCAGTTGCATCCAGTGGCGCTCCACCAGCATGGCGTTGCGGGCCTGGCCGAAGCGCAGCTCGCAGCGGAACAGCGCCTGGTAGGCGGCAATGCTGGGCGGGGCCGGGTAGGCCAGCTCCAGCCGCACCGGGTTGAAGCCGTCACCGGCCAGCTCGCGGCCCAGCATCAGGATGCTGGAGAACATCTCCTCGCACAGGAACGGCAGCAGGTCCTGGGCCTGTTCCGGGGCGGTGGCAACCACCGCCAGGGTATCGGCATCGCTATCGTCCAGCACCAGGTCCATCAGCGGGCCAAGGTTGCGTTGGTAGTCCAGGCCAATGCGCACGGCCTGACCGAAGGTGCGGGCGGTTTTCATCGCCAGTCCGAGCAGGCCGAAATTGCCGCCGTTCTGCGCCCCGCCCATGGCCAGCCCGGCGGCGTCGATCGGCAGCATCGGCAGCGCCCGGCGGATCACCTCATAGGCCTGGCGATAGGAGATGCGCGTGCGCGGATCGTTGAGCTGGTCCTGGCTCAGGTGCAGGCCGGCCAGCCAGCTGTCGCTGTCCACGCCCAGCTCCGCGCCGAGCAGCAACAGGCCGCTGAGCATGTTGGTTGGTACATTGGCGATGGCCAGGCGGTCGCCGCCAGCACTCCTGCGATGCATTCAAGCCCCTCCAGCTTGTCCGCTTTGCCCCCCCAAGTATGCCGCTCTTGCCCTTCGCGTGAACACTACCTGAAGGCCAGACTGCGCCCAACATCTGCCGGCGTATGGGAGTTGGTCATGCAGCGCAGCCTTACCTGGGCGGTTTCCGCCACCTTGCTCGTGCTGGCCAGTGGCTGCCAGCAGCAGGCCGAACCGGGCCCGACGGTGGCCGCCGCCGACGGGGCATTTGCGGCCACGCTGCAGGAGCGGTTGCTCGATGCCAAGCCCGGTGATGTGATCCAGATCCCGGCCGGTCGCCACCAGTTCGAGCGCAGTCTGAGCCTGCGCGCCGACGGGGTGACCATCCGCGGGGCCGGCATGGACCGCACCGTGCTCAGCTTCAAGGGGCAGAAGGCCGGCGCCGAGGGGCTGCTGGTCAACGGCGACGACTTCACCATCGAGAACCTCACCATCGAGGACTCCAAGGGCGATGGGCTGAAGATCAGCGAGTCGGAGAACATCACCATCCGTGGCATCAAGGTGCATTGGACCGGCGGCCCCAGCACCAAGAACGGTGCCTATGGCATCTATCCGGTGCTGACAAAGAACGTGCTGATCGAGAACGCCATTTCCATCGGTGCCTCCGATGCCGGCATCTATGTGGGCCAGTCCGATGGGGTGATCGTGCGAAACAGCCGCGCCGAACAGAACGTGGCCGGCATCGAGGTGGAGAACACCCGCAACGCCGATGTCTACGGCAACGTGGCCACCGGCAATACCGGCGGCATCCTGGTGTTCAACATGCCGGGGCTGTCGCAGCAAGGCGCCAATATCCGCGTGTTCAACAACAAGGTCATCGCCAACAACCACGCCAACTTCGGCGCCAAGGGCACGCCGGTGGCCAGCGTGCCGGCCGGCTCGGGCATCGTCATCAACTCCAACGATGACATCGAGGTGTTCGACAACGAGGTGCGCGACAACGCCACCACCAACATCATCGTTTCCAGCGTGTACTCCACCGGTTACAAGGACAGCAGCGCCTCACCCAACTTCGACCCGTACCCGGAGCGCATCTACATCCACAACAACACCTTGTCCGGCGGCGGTGATTCGCCCGATGGACTGGACCTGAAAGCGCTGAAGGTGGCCTTGTACGGCCTGACCGGCAACTTCCCGGATGTGCTGTGGGATGGTTATTACAACAAGGAGCGCATGGTGGACGGGGTCAAGCTGGGGCCGCAGATCTGCCTGCGCGATGTCAGCGGTGTGGTCAATGCCGACGGGCCGGGCGGCTACAAGAACCCGAGCAAGGATGCCAAGCCGTTCGACTGCGAATTGCCGCGCTTGCCGGCCATCGACCTGAACCGTGCTTGAGGGCAGGGCATGGGCACGCTGATGGTGCGGGGCATGGTAGTGGCGGCGGCGCTGCTGGCGCTGGCCGGCTGCGGCAAGCCGCCTGCGGTGCATTTCTTCGAGCAGGGCCAGCCGGCCACGCTGGACGAATGGCAGCTGCTGCGGGTGCGCGATGGCCACCTGTCGTTGAACGACGGGGTAGTGCCCTATGACTTGAACACGCCGTTGTTCAGTGATTACGCGCACAAGCTGCGCACGGTGTGGATGCCCAAGGGACAGGCGGCCGGCTACCAGCCCGAGCACGCGTTCGACTTCCCGGTGGGCACCATCCTCAGCAAGACCTTCTACTACCCCTTGCCCGCCACCGGCGACGCAGGCGGCAACGCGGTGGCACGCACGTCGCCATCGCAATCGCTGCTGCACGACGAGCGCCTGGACCTGTCCAAGGTGCGGCTGATCGAGACCCGTTTGCTGATCCACCGCAAGGACGGCTGGGTGGCGCTGCCGTATGTATGGAACCACGCGCAGACCGCGGCCACGCTGCAGCGCACCGGTGCCAGCGTCGAGCTGGAGCTGCTGGCCGCCGATGGCAGCCGTGAAGCGCTGCATTACCAGGTGCCGGACCAGAACCAGTGTGCCGGCTGCCATGTCACCGACAATCGCTCACGCCGGCTGCAACCGATCGGGCCGAAGGCGCGCCATCTCAACCGTGACTTCGACTATGCCGCTGGCCGTGACAACCAGCTGGCGCACCTGGCCGCCATCGGTTACCTGAAACACCTGCCGGCACCGGAACAGGTGCCGCGCATGGCCGATGCCAGCGACCCTGGCGCCGCGCTGGAGGCGCGTGCGCGCGCCTACCTGGACGTGAATTGCGGGCATTGCCACAGCCGTACCGGCCCGGCCATCACCTCGGGCCTGTGGCTGGATGCGCCCACCCAGGATCATCTGAAACTGGGCATGTGCAAGCAGCCGATCGCCGCCGGCAAGGGCACCGGTGATCGCCGCTACGACATCCAGCCCGGCGATGCCGAGGCCTCGATCATTGCCTTCCGCATGGACAGCGACGATCCGGCGGTGATGATGCCCGAGGTCGGGCGGGCGGTCGTGCACAGGGAAGGCGTGGCGCTGATCCGGCAATGGATCGACGCGCTGGAGACAAGCTGCGATACCGGCGGTGAAGGCCAGCCGGGCAATACAGGACCGCCGGCCGTCTGACGCCGGCTTTACACCTCACTGCGTGGGAGAGAGCGCGATGCGAGTGAAGCAACGGAATCTGGTAGTCGGGTTGCAGCGGGCCATGGCCGGGCTGGTGGTGCTGGGCACGGCGGGGACGGCATTGGCACAGTCGGCGACGGAGGATGCTGCCACCACGCTGGACCGCATCACCGTCACCGCGCAGAGCCGCCAGCAGGAAATACAGGATGTGCCGATCGCCCTGCAGGTGGTTGACCAGAACCTGCTCAGCGATGTGGCAGCGGAAAACCTCGGCGACATCGATGCCTTCGTGCCGGGATTGGTGATCAATGCGGTGCAGCCCACCCAGCCCTCGTTCAAGCTGCGGGGGGTTGAGACCGACGACTTCGGTATCGGCACCGATCCGGCGGTGGGCATCTTCGTCGATGGCGTCTACGGTGGTCGCGGCGGCGGTGTGCTGCTGCCGTTTGTCGATGTGGAGCGCATCGAGGTGCTGAAGGGGCCGCAGGGTACCTTGTTCGGCCGCAATACCGCCGCCGGCGCGATCTCGCTGGTGACACGTCGCCCGCAGGCCGGGACCGAGGCACGCGCCACCGTGCGGGTGGGCAACTACGGCAAGAAGTACGCCGATGCGATGTGGAACATCCCCACCGGTGACAACTCCGCGCTGCGCTTCAATGCACTGATCAATACCAGTGACGGCTGGTTCCAGGACGGTGCCACCGGCAAGGACCTGGGCGGCGAGAACGTCTGGGCCACGCGTGCGGCCTGGCAAAGCCGGTTCGGTGACAACACCACCGCCTACCTCAGCTGGGACCATGAAAGCCTGGACCAGAATGGCCGCGTCACCACCGGCATCGTGCCGCTGCCGGCCTATCCGGCCCGACCCAGCGTGCCGGTAGACCCGGACGACTACCTGGACCCGCGCAGGATCAAGACCTATAGCGATGCCGACAACGCCGAGTGGCGCACCTTCGACGGCGTCAGCCTGATCATCGACCACGCCCTGTCCTGGGGCAATTTCACCTCCACCAGTTCGTGGCGCAAGTACGACTCCACCAACCACACCGAGGAAGACGGCACCAACCGCTACGACCTGTACGTGGACTCCAAGAACACGGAGAGCAATGAAACGCTCTACCAGGAGTTCAAGTTCTCCGGCAGCAACGCGCGTTTCGACTGGGTGGCCGGGGCCAGCTACTTCGACGAGGACGCGCGCCAGACCAGTGAGGTCAACACCAATACCGAGGCGGTGGACAACATCATCCGCAACATGGGCGTGGCCTATCAGCTGGGCATCCCCGACGGCAGCCTGTTCAACTTCACCTCGATGCTGGCGCAGATGAATGGCATTCCGATTTCACTGGTTGGCGAGAAGTGGAACGAGCGCTTCAGCAATACCCTGGGTACGCGTTCCTACGCGGCTTTCGGTGATGTCATCTGGAAGGCCACCGACCGCCTCAACCTCACCTTCGGCCTGCGTTACACCCGCGACGAGAAGGATTTCACCTGGCTCAACACCCCGCGCAACGCGCCGGGGCTGGAGGCCAAGCTGGATACGCTGGAGATGATCGGCTTCTTCCAGGCACTTGCGGACATGGGCATCCCGATCACCCGCGAGCTGCTCACCTTCGACATGGCCTTCATCGACCCGCCGGCGATGGTCAACAAGGGCAAGCAGGTGCGCGACAAGAAGCGCTGGAGCGACTGGAGTCCGCGCTTCGTCATCGACTACCACCTCAATGACGACACCATGGTGTTCGGCTCGCTGGCCAAGGGCTACAAGGCAGGCGGCTTCAATGCCTTGCAGATTGGCCCGGCGTTCGAGAACGAGGACGTGTGGAACCTGGAGATCGGCCTGAAGCAAAGCTTTGATAGCTTCTCCTACAACCTGTCCGCCTTCCACTACCGCTATGACAACCGCCAGGCCATCCGCCTGATCGATCCGGACCCGAACAACCCGGTCGATATCCCCGTCTACGTGTTCGACACCAGCGATCTGGAAGCCACTGGCCTGGATTTCGACATGCGCTGGAAGGTCACCGAAGGTTTTACCCTGGATGCGGCGGCCGAATGGATCGACTCCAAGTACAAGAACTACGTGACGCCGGAAGGCGTTGACCTGGACGGCGCACCGACCGGTGAGCCGCGCTTCACCGCGTCGGCGGGCGCTGTCTACGTGGCCGAGCTGGGCGGCAATGGGCAGCTGCGCTTCTCCTTGCGCCATGCCTATCGTGGCGCCACCCGCTGCAATGCGGGTTCCGATCTGCAGGGCGACTGCGGTATCAGCAAGGTGCTCAACATCGGTGAATCGCAGCAGCGTACCGATGTGCGCGTCGGCTGGACCTCGCCGTTGAAGCATTGGACCTGGGCGGTGTACGCCAACAACGTGTTCGACAAGCAGTACGTGCGTGGCCTGAACACCTATGGCCGCGACCCGCTGGGCGTGGTCGGTGCCACCATCACCGAGCCGCGCACCTATGGTTTGGAGATGAGCGTGAAGTTCTGACAGCGTCGTTGCTGCTCAAAGTCCCCCGGGGCACAGGAAACCTGGGGGCGTTCGGTAGAGCCGAGCCATGCTCGGCTGAGGCTCTACCGGGAAGGCCGCTGCCGGGCATGGCTCGGCACTACGGGTTTCCTGAAGGCGCCGATCGACAACATCGGGATAAATCAGCATTGCCGAAGTAGGAAACCCCGGCGTCAAACCACGCCGGGGTTTCTGTTTGCCGCGCATGACGGCATCCTTACGCCATGTCTGCACGCCGTGACCTTGCCGCCCTTGATCTGTCCACCGAACCGCTGAGCCGTCTGGCCGGGGTTGGGCCACGGGTGGCGGCCAAGCTGGAAGCGCGTGGCCTGACCACTTTGCAGGACCTGTGGCTGCACCTGCCATTGCGCTACGAGGACCGCACCACGCTGCTGCCGATCCGCGCGTTGAAGGCCGGCATGGCCGCACAGGTCGAAGGCAGGGTAGAGGCCGTGGAGCGCGGCTTCCGCTACCGCCCGGTATTGCGGGTGGCGATCAGCGATGACTCCGGCGCCACGCTGTTGCTGCGCTTCTTTCATTTCCGCGCTGCGCAGGTAGCGCAGTTCGCGGTGGGGCGCCGTCTGCGCGCCTATGGCACGCCGCGTCCCGGCCAGAACGGGCTGGAGATCGTCCACCCCAGCTATCACGTGCTGGGCGAGGGCGAGGACGCGGCACTGGGACAGGCGCTGGATCCGGTGTATCCCGCCGTTGAAGGCATCGGCCCGGCCAGCCTGCGCAAGTTGATCAGCCAGGCCCTGGACCGGCTGCCGGACGCGGCCACGCTGGAACTGCTGCCTGACAGCTTCCTGGCCGGGCTGCGCCTGCCGTCCCTGCGTGATGCGCTGCTGACCATGCACCGCCCGCCGCGTGACGCCGATATTGCCGCACTGGCGGCCGGTATCCATCCGGCGCAGCGGCGCCTGGCGATGGAAGAACTGCTGGCCCACCACCTCAGCCTGCGCCGCCAGCGCATCGCCCTGCAGCAGCATCGGGCACCGTCGCTGCGCGGCCGCGATGGGCTGGTCAAGGCGCTGCGCGAATCCCTGCCGTTCCAGCTGACTGGCGCGCAGGCGCGGGTCTTCGATGAAATCCGCAAGGACCTTGCGCGTGCGCATCCCATGCTGCGTCTGGTGCAGGGCGACGTGGGCTCCGGCAAGACCGTGGTCGCTGCCCTGGCGGCAATGCTGGCAGTGGAGCGCGGCAAGCAGGTGGCGCTGGCCGCGCCTACCGAACTGCTGGCTGAGCAGCACCTGGCCAATCTGCGCGCCTGGCTGGAGCCACTGGATATCCGTGTTGCCTGGTTGGCTGGCAAGGTCACCGGCAAGGCGCGCAGCAAGGTGCTGGAAGAAGTTGCCTCCGGCCATGCGCAGGTGGTGGTGGGTACGCATGCGCTGATGCAGGACAACGTGGTGTTCAACGACCTGGCACTGGCCATCGTCGATGAGCAGCACCGCTTCGGCGTGCACCAGCGTCTGGCCCTGCGTGACAAGGGCGCCAGCGCCGGGGTGGTGCCACACCAGCTGGTGATGACCGCCACGCCGATTCCACGCACGCTGGCGATGGCGGCGTACTCGGACCTGGACGTCTCGGCCATCGATGAGCTGCCGCCGGGCCGTACCCCGGTGCAGACCATCGCCATCAGTGCCGAGCGCCGCCCGGAACTGGTCGAGCGCATCCGCATCGCCTGCCAACAGGGCCGGCAGGTGTACTGGGTGTGCACGCTGATCGAGGAAAGCGAGGAAGCCGCAGGCCCGGGCAATGCCCGCATGGATGCGCAGGCCGCGCAGTCCACCTTCGAAGCCTTGTCGGCACAGTTGCCGGAACTGCGTATCGGGCTGGTACACGGGCGCATGAAGGCGGCAGAGAAGCAGGCCGCGATGCGTGCTTTCAAGCAGGCGGAAACCGATCTGCTGGTTGCCACCACGGTGATTGAAGTCGGCGTCGATGTGCCCAATGCCTCGTTGATGATCATCGAGAACGCCGAGCGTCTTGGCCTGGCGCAGTTGCATCAGTTGCGCGGGCGGGTAGGGCGCGGCGCCACCGCATCGAGTTGCGTGCTGATGTACCAGGCACCGCTGTCGGCGATGGCACGCGAGCGCCTGGAGACCATGCGCCATACCGCCGACGGTTTCCTGATCGCGGAAAAGGACCTGGAACTGCGCGGCCCGGGCGAATTGCTGGGCACGCGGCAGACCGGCCTGGCGGCATTCCGGGTGGCGGACCTGGCCCGCGATGCCGGCCTGCTGCCAACCGTGCACGAACTGGCCGAACGCCTGCTCAACGACGCACCGACGCTGGCTGATCGCATCGTCAACCGCTGGATTGGTGGCGCGGTGCGCTACGCAGCGGCCTGATTGTGTGCTTCCACTGTCATGGAGGCCGTGACAGACTCCATGGCCAACCAGAAGTGAAGCAGAAGATGAGCAAGAAGATTCCGTTGCTGATTGATACTGATCCGGGCGTGGATGACGCGCTGGCACTGCTGATGGCCTTTGCCGACGAGCGCCACGAGGTGGTCGCATTGACGGTGGCAGCGGGCAACGTCGGCCTGGAGTACACCGTGCGCAATGCGCTGAAGCTGTGCGAAGTGGCCGGCCGCGAGGACGTGCCGGTGTTTGCCGGTACCCCGGACCCGCTGGTGTACCCGGCCGAGGATGCGGCGCATGTACATGGCCGCGATGGCTTTGGCGACGTGGACCTGCCGCTGGCCGCGCGCAAGGTGGAGGCCGAGCATGCAGCGTTGGCGATCCTGCGCCTGTCGCACCAGTACGCTGGCGAGCTGGTGCTGGTGGCCTTGGGCCCGCTGACCAATATCGCGCTGGCGTTGAAGCTGGACCCGAGCCTGCCGCAGCGGGTGAAGCGTTTCCTGGTCATGGGCGGTGCCATCACCGGCCACGGCAACATCACCCCGTGCGCCGAGTTCAACATCGCCTTCGATCCGGAGGCGGCGCACATCGTGTTTTCGCAGTTCCCGCACACCGATGTGGCCGACTGGGAAGCCACTCTGGCCCATGGCCTGCTGCACCGTGACGTGGAGCAGTGGTTGGCGGCCGATACCGGCAAGGCGCGTTTCTACGAACTGATCTCGCGCCAGACCCGGCTGTGGTCGGAGGACAGTCGCGGCGAGCGCTGGTATGCCGCCGATGCGCTGGCCATGGCCTGGGCCTTGCAACCCGAGGGCGCAACCCGGGTGGAGCAGCGTCCGCTGGTCATCGAGCTGACCGGCAAGCACAGCCGCGGTGCCACCATTGTCGACTGGAACCGGCAGACCGGCGCGGCGGACAATACCGCCCTGCTGATCGGCTACGACCAGGCCCGGTTCGAGGCCCAGGTGCAACGCGCGCTGGGTCTGTAGCAGTGCGAGATCGCCCCGGCTTGATTGCCGGGGCAAGCCGTGCTTATAATGGCCGTCTTGACCACCAGCCCACACGGTGCGAGCCCATGAAGGCCGATATCCATCCCGATTACCACAACGTCGTTTTCCACGACGTGACCTCCGACTTCAAGTTCCTGACCCGTTCGACCATGTCCTCCAAGGAGACGGTCAAGTGGGAAGACGGCGAAGAATACCCGCTCGTCAAGGTTGAAATTTCCTCGGCTTCGCACCCGTTCTACACGGGCAAGCACAAGGTCATCGACACCAGCGGCCGCATCGACAAGTTCCAGAAGCGCTACGCGCGCTGATCGGACTGGTTGTTGCTGCCCCGACAACGGCCGCGCCCTGCGCGGCCGTTGTTTTGTTACGTCCGTCGTACGGCTGAACCATTGCGGAATCTGGCGGCTTTGCCAGCGCGACGCTGTGTCGCAGGCAAACCCGGCCCTATAAGACTTTTGTCTTCGCAATCTGCAAATGCTGCTGTGCGATAATCGTCGGAACCGCAGTGGAAAACTGCGGACTTCCTTCACGCGCCTGCCCGCACCCCATTCGTCAGGACAGGCGCCTTCCACTTGAGGAGCGCACACTGTGTCCGATCTTGATCAGGTCACGCTCAACGCCGGCGACAAGTCGGTCGTTCTGCCTGTCGTCAAACCCGTACTGGGCAATAACTGTGTCGATATCTCGAAGCTGACCAAGGAAACCGGTCTCTTCACCTACGACTCGGGCTACACCGCCACCGCCAGCTGCAAGTCGGCCATCACCTACATCGATGGTGACAAGGGTGTGCTGCTGTACCGCGGCTATCCGATCGAGCAGCTGGCCGAGAAGTCCAGCTTCGTCGAAGTGGCCTACCTGCTGATCAATGGCGAGCGTCCGGATGCCGGCCAGCTCAAGGCCTTCGAAGCCGAACTGAGCGCCGAAGCCGGTGTCGATGATTCGATCAACACGCTGATCGGCAGCTTCGCCAAGGACGCCCACCCGATGGCGATCCTGGCTGCCTCGATCGCGCAGCTGTCGGCCAAGTACCACGCCTCGCTGGACCTGGACGACGCCGAGCAGCGCCGCCAGGCTGCCGTGCGTCTGATCGCCAAGGTACCGACCCTGTCGGCGCTGATCTACCGCCATGGCAAGGGCCTGCCGGCCAACAAGCCGGACACCTCGCTGGATTACGTCAGCCGCTTCCTGAAGCAGACCTTCGAGTCGGCCGATGGCAAGTACGATCTGAACAAGGACGTGGTCAAGGCGCTGGACCTGCTGTTCATCCTGCACGCCGACCATGAGCAGAACGCCTCGACCTCGACCGTGCGTCTGGTCGGTTCCACCGGCGCCAACCCGTACGCATCGGTCGCCGCTGGCGTCACCGCGCTGTGGGGCCCGGCACACGGCGGCGCCAACGAAGCCGTGCTGAAGATGCTGGAAGAGATTGGTTCGGCCGACAACGTCGAATCGGCCGTGGTCAAGGCCAAGGACAAGACCTCGGGCTTCCGCCTGATGGGCTTCGGCCACCGCGTGTACAAGAACTTCGACCCGCGCGCCAAGGTGATCGGTGAGATGACCAAGCAGGTGCTGGGTCAGCTGGGCGTGCAGGATCCGCTGCTGGACGTGGCCATCAAGCTGGAACAGGCCGCGCTGCAGGACGAATACTTCGTTGCCCGCAAGCTGTACCCGAACGTCGACTTCTACAGCGGCATCATCTACAAGGCGCTGAACATCCCGACCGAGATGTTCACGGTCATGTTTGCCCTGGGCCGTACCGCTGGCTGGGTGTCGCATTGGCTGGAACAGCAGGTCGACCCGGAAATGAAGATCGGCCGTCCGCGCCAGGTCTACACCGGCCACGACGTGCGCGACTACAAGTAATGGCGGTGGCGCAGTGATGCGCCCTCCCGTTACGCACAAGGCCCCGCTTCGGCGGGGCTTTTTGTTTGCGCGCTATCCACACAGGCTGTGCGGGGCAGGTGACACAAGTTGTGGATAAGCGGCGGCAGCCCTTGTGCGGCCTGCCTGCACAGCGCGTGGTGATATTTTGTCCAGACCGGTAGTGCCGAGCCAT
>NZ_DLJW01000031.1:0-37061 GCF_002477705.1 Stenotrophomonas sp. UBA7606
CCTTTGGTCTGCGATGACGGTTGGATCAGGGAACGGCGGGGGAGGCCGGGGTGCGCACGCTGGCGCGGAACCCGGCTTCGGCGAAATGGATCAATTCCTGCGCGGCCTTGCGGCGGTGCTCGGCCTCGCTGATGTTGTGTGGGCGCTTGATCAGTCCGAAATCGGCCATGGCGTAGGTCAGGGAACCGGCCAGAAAGTCCAGGCGCCAGTACAGCTCTTCCTTGCTCAGGCCCGGCACACAGGCACCGATGGCCTTGCCAAACTCGCGCAGCACGTGGCCGTAGTGGTCGGACAGAAACTTGCGCAGGTTGTCGTTCTTTTCGGCATAGGCGCGAGCGATGACGCGGACGAAGGCGCCGCCACTCTGGCGGTCCTGGGCCAGCGCCAGGGCCGGCTCGACGAAGGCGGCCAGCACGGCGCGCAGGTCGCCGGGCTGGGTGCTGCGGGCCTGTTCCAGCTGGCCCAGGCGGGCGGCGGTCATCTCGTCCATGCGGCGGCGGAACACTTCATTGACCAGGTTGTCCTTGGACCCGAAGTGGTAGTTGACCGCGGCGATGTTTACGTCCGCGTGACTGGTCACCTGACGCAGCGAGGTGCCGGCAAAGCCGTACTGGGCGAACAGTTCCTCGGCCGCGCCGAGGATGCGGTCCTTGGTGGAGAAGCTGGCGGGTTTGCCCATGGCTGGCTCAATCAATCAAACGATTGTTTGGATCCTACGCCCGTCGTCTCGTTCAGGTCATGCTGCTATGCAACATCATTCATCTGGCGCTGTGCAAAGGCCGGGGTCACCCGGTAGAATTAGCCACCGCAATTCAGGCTAAGCCCGCGTCCGCACGCGGGTTTTTTTAATGTACCCTCGGGCCAGCCGGCCCATTACCGGAGAATTCCCATGGCGCTGGAGCGCACCCTTTCCATCATCAAGCCCGACGCCGTTGCCAAGAACGTGATCGGCGAAATCTACGCCCGCTTCGAAAAGGCCGGCCTGAAGGTCGTGGCTGCCAAGTACAAGCAGCTCTCGCGCCGTGAAGCCGAAGGCTTCTACGCCGTGCACCGCGAGCGTCCGTTCTTCAACGCCCTGGTCGAGTTCATGATCTCCGGCCCGGTGATGATCCAGGCCCTGGAAGGCGAGAACGCCGTGCTGGCGCACCGCGACCTGCTGGGCGCCACCAACCCGAAGGACGCTGCTCCGGGCACCATCCGCGCCGATTTCGCTGATTCGATCGACGCCAACGCCGCTCACGGTTCGGATTCGGTCGAGAACGCAGCCATCGAGGTGGCCTACTTCTTCGCCGCCACCGAAGTGGTTTCGCGCTAAGTAGAGGTTGAAGTCGTGAACGAGGTCGTACAGTCACCCGCCATCCAGCCGTTGCCGAAAACGGCAGCCACCGCTGGCAAGCAGAACCTGCTCGACCTTGATCGCGCGGGCCTGGAAAAGTTCTTCGTCGAAACCCTCGGCGAGCAGAAGTTCCGTGCCCATCAGGTGATGAAGTGGATCCACCATCGCTACGTCACCGATTTCGACCAGATGACAGACCTCGGCAAGTCGCTGCGCGCCAAGCTGCAGCAACATGCCGAGGTCGTCGTCCCGAACATCGTGTTTGACAAGCCCTCCGCCGACGGCACCCACAAGTGGCTGCTGGCGATGGGGGTGGATGGCAAGAACGCCATCGAAACCGTCTACATCCCCGACAAGACCCGCGGCACGCTGTGCGTGTCCTCGCAGGTCGGTTGTGCGTTGAACTGCACGTTCTGCTCAACCGCGACCCAGGGCTTCAATCGCAACCTCAGCACTGCCGAAATCATCGGCCAGGTGTGGATCGCTGCCCGTCATCTGGGCAATGTGCCGCACCAGATGCGCCGCCTCACCAATGTGGTGATGATGGGCATGGGCGAGCCCCTGATGAACTTCGACAACGTCATCCGCGCGATGAGCATCATGCGCGATGACCTGGGTTACGGCCTGGCCAACAAGCGCGTGACCCTGTCCACCTCCGGCCTGGTGCCGCAGATCGATCGCCTGTCGGTCGAGAGCGATGTATCGCTGGCGGTGTCGCTGCACGCGCCGAACGACGAGCTGCGTGAGACGCTGGTGCCGCTGAACAAGAAATACCCGATTGCCGAGTTGATGGCCTCCTGCGCGCGCTACCTGCGCGGCAACAAGAAGCGCGACTCGGTAACCTTTGAATACACCTTGATGAAGGGCATCAACGACCAGCCCGAGCACGCCCGCCAGTTGGCGCGGCTGATGCGCCAGTTCGACAACGCGGTGCAGGCCAAGGATTCGGGCAAGGTCAACCTGATTCCGTTCAATCCGTTCCCGGGCACGCGCTATGAGCGCTCGGACGAGGAACAGATCCGTGCGTTCCAGAAGATCCTGCTCGACTCGCAGGTGCTGACCATGGTGCGTCGCACCCGCGGCGACGATATTGACGCCGCCTGCGGCCAGCTCAAGGGGCAGGTGATGGATCGCACCCGTCGCCAGGCCGAGTTCAACAAAACCCTCAAATCACTGGATGCCGGGGATGCGCTGGTCTAAGTACCTGCTGCTGTTGGTGGTGCTGTGCCTGCTGGTGGTTGGGTGCAGGCGTGATGTTCGTATTGGCGGTATCACGGGTAGACAGAAAGTTGGCCCTGACTACAGTCTGCGCGACGACCCGCAGGCGCGCGTGCGGATGCAGTACCGTGAGTACCTGCGTCTGGCCGGCGACCGCGTTGGAAGGAACAATCTTGCCGAGGCCATGAAGTTTGCCCGCTCGGCGGAAAAGCTGGATTCACGCTCGCCGGACGCCTTCACCATGCAGGCGGTGATCGAGGGGGCGGGCGGTAACGTCGAGGCGGCCGGAGCGCTGTACCGGAAGGCTGCCGAGCTGGCGCCACAGCGTGCCGATGTGCTGAGCAATTATGGCGCCTGGTTGTGCGGCAACGGCCATCCTGCCGAATCCCTGGTCTGGTTTGACCGGGCGCTGGCCGACCCCCAGGGCAATGCCAGGGCGGCTTCGCTGGCCAATGCCGGCGGCTGTGCACTGGATGCCGGGCAGAACGAACGTGCCGAGCAGAACCTGCGGGAGGCGCTGGAACTTGCGCCGGACAACGCCTATGCATTGGAATCGATGACTCGCAACGAGGTCCTGCATGGGCGCTATTTCGAGGCCCGGGCCTTCTATCAGCGGCGCCTGGCGGCTGCGCCGGCCACGGTTTCCGTGTTACAACTTGCCATTCAGATTGAAGAGCGACTCGGCGACAGGACGGCAGCCGGTCGATTCCAGCAGCGGTTGCGCGAGGAGTTTCCCTCGGGCGCGACCTTGAATCCCCAAGGCTGATGCATTGTGATCAATGATCCGGGTGTAAATGCTTTAGATGGTGCGGTGGGATGCGGCGAGCAGCTGCGCAAGGCCCGCGAAGCGGCAGGTTTGTCGCTGGAGCAGGTGGCCTCGCAACTGCGCATGCCAGTACAGGTGGTGACGGCGCTGGAGGCCGAGCACTGGGATCGGCTGGGGGCGCCGGTGTTCGTGCGCGGGCAGCTGCGCAGTTACGCGCGCCTGCTCAATGTCGATCTGGGTGACCTGCTGGCCCAGGCCGGTATCGCGCCGGTGGTGCCGCCAACCCTGGTCAGTCATACCCATACACCGCGGGCACGGCGGGTTGCCGAAAGCCTCGGTCGCCGCGCGGTCTATGTGGTCATCACCGCGGTGTTGGCCGTGCCGGTGTGGTACGTGATCAGTGGCAACTCCAACAGCCAGCCGCCGAGCACTGCCTCCCTGGATGAAGTGCCTGCACCGGTGGCTGATGCCATGCCGGCAGTGGCGCCTGCAAGTGCGCCCCAGCGCACGGCACCTGCTGACAACGGTCCGTATCTGGCGTCCATGGCGCCGGCCCGGCCGATCGCCGCCGCCGCTACCCCCGGCGCGGCGCTGGTTCTGGATTTCAAGGGCGACAGCTGGGTCAATATCCTGGCGCCGGACGGTGCCACGGTTGAAAAGGCGCTGGTCCGCGCTGGCGAAAGCCGCAGCTTCACTGCCGGGCAGGTTGGCAGCATGGTGCTGGGCAATGCAGCTGAAGTGGAGGTTAAACAGGCCTCCGGGGCGGTGGATCTGGCCCCGTACAAGCGCGGCAATGTAGCCCGCTTTACGGTATCCTCTGACGGTTCCGTGGCGCCGGTTTCACACTGAAACAAGGCGTTGATCAATACAACAAGGCTCCCCGCAGGGCGGAGCGAGAGTACGCATGGCGATTGACGACCTGCTCGACGAGCACGAACAAGGCGAACGTGTCCGCACGTGGCTGCGCAAGAATGGCGCCGGTATCTTCGGCGGAATAGTCCTCGGTATTGGTGCCATCGCCGGCTGGCAGTGGTGGCAGAAAGAGCAGGTAGGCAAGCTGGCTGAAGCCAACGCCCGCTACGAGGCGGTCTCGCGCAGCCTGCAGTCCAAGAAGCTGGACGAGGCGGCCAAGGAGGTCGCGGCGCTGGAAGGCGGCAAGGCCGGTATTTATGCCGACCTGGCGTCGCTTGAGCTGGCCAAGGCCCAGGTCGAGGCGGGCAAGAGCGAAGACGCCATCAAGACGCTGCAGGCGCTGAAGACCGAGGGCGAGTTCAAGGCGCTGATCGACCAGCGCATCGCGCGCCTGTTCATCGAAACCGGCAAGCCGCAGGACGCACTGGCGCTGCTGGGTACGGCAGAGGACAGCCCCGGGCTGGAAGTGCGTGGTGACGCGCAGCTGGCGTTGGGCAAGCGCGATGAGGCCCGCGACTCCTATAGCCAAGCGTTGGCCAAGCTGGATGTGGCAGCGCCGCAGCGCCGTCTGCTGGAAACCAAGTTGATGGATGCCGGCGGCACCGTGGCCGACCCTGCAGCGGAGAACAAGTAATGAAGCTCAAGCAAGTAGCAGGCGTTGTGCTGGTGGCGATGGCCCTGACCGGTTGTTCGACCGTCAAGGGCTGGTTTGCCGGTAAGGACGCCGAGGCGAAAAAGGCGCTGGAGCCGGCCGAGCTGGTCAAGTTCGAGCCGACCGTGAACGTCAGCAAGCTGTGGTCGGCCAACGTCGGCAAGGGCGAGGGCCGTGTCGGCGTGCGCCAGGGTCCGGCGGTCGCCGATGGCCGCGTCTACGCGGCGGCGCTGCTGGGTGGCGTGCATGCGCTGGATCTGCAGACCGGCAAGCAGGTGTGGGAATACAGCCCCGCCAAGGAAAAGAAAAAGCCCAAGCTGCGCCTGTCCGGTGGTCCGGGGGTGGGTGAAGGCCTGGTGGTGATTGGTACGCTGGACGGCCAAGTGATCGCTCTGGATGCCAGCAATGGCGCCGAAAAGTGGAAGGCCAAGGTGCCGGGTGAAGTGATCGCTGCCCCCGCCGTTGCCCAGGGCCTGGTGTTCGTGCGCAGCAACGATGGCCGTACCACGGCCCTGGATGCGGCCACCGGCGAGCAGCGCTGGTTCAACAGCCAGGAACTGCCTTCACTGACCGTGCGCGGCAATGCACCGGTGGTGGCCGGCCCGGGCGTGCTGTTCATCGGCAACGACGACGGCACCCTCAGCGCGCTGGCCATGCAGGACGGCCGTCCGTTGTGGGAACAGATGGTGGGTACGCCGGAAGGCCGTACCGAGCTGGAGCGCATGGCCGACATCGACGGTGCGCCGGTGCTGGAAGGCAATACGCTGTACGTGAGCAGCTTCAAGAACCAGACCATGGCCATCGAAGGCCCGACCGGTCGCCCGATGTGGACGCGTGACCACGGCGGCGCCGGTGGTGTGGCGGTGTCGTCCGGCAATGTGGTGGTGACCGACGGCAAGGGTGTTGTGTACGGGCTGGACAAGAGTTCCGGCTCGGCAATGTGGTCGCAGCAGGCGCTGGCGCGCCGCTCGTTGACCGGTGCTGCCATCCAGGGCGACTACGCCGTGGTTGGCGATTACAAGGGATATCTGCATTGGCTGCGGTTGAGCGATGGTGAATTGGCAGCGCGTGAGAAGAGCGGTGGTGATGCTCTGCTGGCGCAGCCGCTCGTCGCTGACGGCATCCTGCTGGTGCAGAACGTAGATGGGAAGCTGACCGCATTCCGGTTGGCCCAATAAGGAGTTGACGCGATGCTGCCTTTGGTCGCCCTGGTTGGACGGCCGAACGTCGGCAAGTCCACGATTTTCAATGCGCTGACGCGTACGCGCGATGCGCTGGTCCATGACCAGCCCGGGGTAACCCGTGATCGCAACTACGGCGTTTGCCGCACGGACGAGGACAATCCCTTCCTGCTCGTGGATACCGGCGGTATTGCCGGTGAAGAGGAAGGGCTGGCCGGCGCCACCGCGCGCCAGGCCCGAGCCGCCGCCGGTGAGGCGGATCTGATCGTATTTGTTGTTGACGCGCGTGATGGCACGTCGGCCCTGGATGACGAGATCCTGTCTTGGCTGCGCAAGCTTGCGCGGCCGACGCTGCTGTTGATCAACAAGATCGACGGTACGGACGAACATGCCGTTCGTTCGGAATTTGCCCGTTATGGGTTCAGCGAGATGTTGATGATCTCTGCCGCGCACCGGCAGGGCATCGATGACCTGGTTGATGAGATCGTCGAGCGCCTGCCGGAAGAAGGCACCGCCGAGACGCTGGACAACGACCCGGACCGTATCCGCATTGCCTTTGTCGGCCGCCCCAACGTGGGCAAGTCGACGCTGGTCAACCGCATCCTCGGCGAGGAGCGGATGATCGCCTCCGAAGTGCCCGGCACCACACGTGATTCGATCGCGGTGGATCTGGAGCGCGACGGGCACCTCTATCGCCTGATCGACACCGCCGGCCTGCGCCGCAAGTCGCGCGTGGACGAAGTGGTGGAGAAGTTCAGCGTGGTCAAGACGCTGCGCTCGATCGAACAGTGCCAGGTGGCGGTGCTGATGCTGGACGCGCATGAAGGCGTGACCGATCAGGACGCCAGTGTGCTGGGTGCCGTGCTCGACGCCGGCCGGGCGCTGGTCATCGCGATCAACAAGTGGGACGGCTTGAGCGAGTACCAGAAGGAGCAGGCTGAAACCCTGCTGTCGCTGAAGCTGGGCTTCGTGCCGTGGGCGGAGAACGTGCGCATCTCGGCCATGCATGGCTCGGGCCTGCGTGAGCTGTTCCGCGCCGTGCACCGTGCACATGCCTCGGCCAACCACGAGTTCAGCACCGCCGAGGTCAACAAGGCGCTGGAAATCGCCTACGAGGCCAACCCGCCGCCGAGCATCCGCGGGCATGTGTCCAAGCTGCGGTACGTGCACCCGGGTGGCAGCAATCCGCCGACCTTCATCGTGCACGGGACGCGCCTGAAGGAGCTGCCGGATTCGTACAAGCGCTACCTGGAGAACTTCTTCCGCAAGCGTTTCAAGCTGGTGGGTACGCCGGTGACCTTCCTGTTCCGTGAGGGTGCCAACCCCTACGAGGGCAAGAAGAATGTGTTGACCGACCGCCAGGTCAAGGCCAAGCGGCGCCTGATGAAGCACGTCAAGGGCAGGAAGTGATTCCGGCCCGGGACACGGGTCAAATGTGCTGAGTGGTGCAAGCAGAAGCGGCCGAAGGGCCGCTTCTGCTTTTTGTGCGTTTTGCGCTTGGGGCGGTCATGGCGTTCGATCTGCTCAAGGCTTCCAGGAAACAGTCGCGTCGTTCCCGCGCAGGTGGAAACTGCTCTTGCTCCCAAGGGTGAGGTGCGGAAGCCATTGGATGGAGCGGAGGTGGCGGTCAAAGCCGGGTCATGGCCAGAACAGGGCCAGAGCCAGAGCCAGAGCCAAGGCAAGGCCAGAGCCACGGCCAGAGCGGGAGCGATTCCCGCCTGCGCGGGAATGACGGGCATAAAGAGCGACAGCCGAAGCCAAAGCCAAAGCCAAAGCCAAAGCAGAGTCAAGGCCAAAGCAGAGTCAAGGCCAGAGTCAATGGCAATGGCTTTTCTGCCTTTGGTTCCCGTTTGGTCGATAATCAACGCATGAGCATCCGCGAACTCACCCCGCAACAGGCCCGTGTGCGCCATGCTGAAGGCGCCGTGTTGATCGACGTGCGGGAAGCGCACGAGCGCGCCGGGGGTATGGCCGAGGGCGCCATCGGCATTGCCAAGGCAACGTTGCTGGCCGCGCCCGCCCAGCATCTGCCCTCCCATACGCGCGAGATCGTGCTGATTTGCCAGAGCGGCAAGCGCTCGGCCGATGCGGCGCAGGCGCTGCAGGCGGCTGGTTACAGCCATCTGGCTTCGGTGGTTGGCGGCACTGTCGCCTGGCGAGCTGCGCGACTGCCCCTGGTCCAACCGCTGCTGGACGCTGCCGACCGCGATTTCTACGACCGCTATTCACGGCATCTGCTGTTGCCGCAGGTGGGCGAGGCCGGCCAGCGTCGGCTGCAGGCGGCTACTGTGCTGGTGGTGGGGGCGGGTGGCCTGGGTGCACCGGCGGCGTTCTACCTGGCAGCGGCCGGGGTTGGGCGGCTGCGCATCGTCGATGATGATGTGGTGGAACGCAGCAACCTGCAGCGGCAGATCATCCATGCCGATGCGGCATTGGGTACGCCCAAGGTGGCGTCGGCCCGCGAGCGCCTGCTGGCGTTGAATCCGCACATCCAGGTCGAGGCAGTCGCTGAACGGGTCAGCTCGGCCAATGTGGATGCCCTGTTGCAGGGCGTGGATGTGGTGCTGGATGGTTCGGACAACTTCCCGTTGCGCTACCTGCTCAACGATGCCTGCATCCAGCACGCCAAGCCCTTGGTGTACGCGGCTATCGAGCGCTTCGATGGTCAGGTGAGCGTGTTCGATGCCGGTCGGCAGCGCGGTGTGGCGCCGTGCTATCGCTGCCTTTTCCCGGAGCCACCGCCGCCGGAGTTCGCGCCCAATTGCTCCGAGGCCGGTGTGCTCGGTGTGTTGCCCGGCCTGGCGGGGGTGATGCAGGCCACCGAGGTGCTCAAGCTGTTGTTGGGCATCGGCGAGCCGCTCGTCGGGCGTCTGCTGCGGTTCGATGCGTTGCAGATGCATTTCCGCGAAACCCGCATCAGTCCGGATCCTGCTTGTCCATTATGTGCACCGGACCGGACTTTCCCGGGGTACATCGACTACGCGGCGTTCTGTTCACATAGCGCCTGAGTGGATCGCCGCCGGCGGTGACCGGATCTGCACGGTTTTTGTTTTATCGTGCGGGCAGGCAATCACAAGGCGGTGCGGCATGTCGGCGGAGTCCTCGACGGAACTGGTAAAGGTAGTAGCGCTGCTCGGCGCCGCGGTGGTGGCCGTGCCGCTTTTCCGGCGATTGGGGCTGGGTTCGGTGCTGGGCTACTTCGTTGCCGGCCTGGCCATCGGCCCGTTCGGTTTTGGCTGGTTCTCCGATCCGCAGGCCATCCTGCATGTGGCTGAACTGGGCGTGGTGATGTTCCTGTTCGTGATCGGCCTGGAGATGCGGCCCTCGCATCTGTGGAGCCTGCGCGGCGAGATCTTCGGGCTGGGCACGGCGCAGATCGTGACCTGTGCGCTGGTGCTCACCGGGGTGGCGATGGTGTTCGGCTACCGCCCGCAGATCGCCTTCATTGCCGCCGCCGGTTTCGTGCTGACCTCCACTGCGGTGGTGATGCAGCTGCTGGGCGAACGCGGTGACCTGACCCTGCCATCGGGGCAGAAGATCGTCTCCATCCTGTTGTTCGAGGATCTGCTGATCGTGCCGCTGCTGGCGGTGGTGGCGTGGATGGCACCGGCCCAGGCGGGTACGCACGAGGGCTCGCGCTGGTTGAGCATCGCCATCGGTGCGGGGGCGATTGTCGGCCTGGTGCTGGTGGGGCGCTATCTGCTCAACCCGCTGTTCCGCATCCTCGCTGCTGCCAAGGCGCGCGAGGTGATGACGGCCGCTGCCTTGCTGGTGGTGTTGGGGGCGGCCTTGCTGATGCAGCTGGGTGGCTTGTCGATGGCGATGGGCGCTTTCCTGGCCGGCGTGCTGCTGTCCGAGTCCACCTTTCGGCACCAGATCGAGGCCGACATCGAGCCCTTCCGCGGCATCCTGCTGGGGCTGTTTTTCCTCAGCGTGGGCATGGCGTTGGATCTATCGGTGGTGGCGGCCAACTGGACGCTGATCGCGCTGTTGGTCCCTGCCATGATGCTGGCCAAGGCACTATGCATCTACGCCGTAGCGCGGGTGATGGGCAGTGATCATCGGCAGGCGCTGGATCGTGGAGTATTGATGGCCCAGGGCGGCGAGTTCGCCTTTGTCCTGTTCGCCGCTGCGGCAAGCGCCGGCGTCATTGATGCCAAGGTCAATGCCAATCTGACCGCAGTGGTGGTGCTGTCGATGGCGCTGACCCCGCTGTGCATGCTGGTCTATCGCCTGCTGGTGAGCGAAGCCGAGGTATCTGCCGATGGCGTGGATGCCGCCGATGGCCTCAGCGGCAGTGTGCTGGTGATCGGGTTTGGCCGCTTTGGCCAGGTGTCGAGTCAATCCTTGCTGGCGCGTGATGTGGACGTGACCATCATCGACAACGACATCGAGATGATCCGCAGTGCGGCGCGGTTCGGGTTCAAGATCTATTACGGCGACGGTACCCGTCTGGACGTACTGCGCGCTTCTGGTGCGGAAACCGCCCGCGCCATCGCGGTCTGCGTGGATGACCGCGGCGCCGCCGATCGCATCGTCGAACTGGTGCACCACGAGTTTCCGCAGGCCAAGCTGCTGGTGCGCTCGTACGACCGCGAGCATTCGCTGGCGCTGATCCATGCCGGGGTCGATTTCCAGATCCGCGAAACCTTCGAATCGGCGGTGGAGTTCGGGCGCGCGGCGCTGCTGCAGCTGGGTGTGGACGAGGATGAGGCCGAGGTGGTGGCGCGCGAGATACGCCGCCGTGATGCGGAGCGTTTCGAGCTGGAGATGGCAGGCGGTGGCCTGCAGGCCGGCACCGGCATGCTCTACGGCAATACCGCGGGCGCGCCCCACCCGACGCCCTTCACGCCCCCCCGGCGTGAATCCCGTCCGCTCAATCCCGATGCGATTGCGGATGCGGAAGAGGGGCCGGTGCCTGGTTCCGGGCCTTCCTGACCAGGGCAAGGTGTGGCGCTGGCCGTAATCAGGGACAATAGCGGCCCCCGCATTCACCGCCACGCCCCATGACTGTCCTTGCCGACGCCTCCGCCCAGACCTCCCGCATCCTCGATGGCCGCCGTATCGCAGAGGAACTGCTCGACGATTTGAAGGTGCGCGTCGACGCCCGCCTGGCCGCTGGCGATAGCCGCCCGGGTCTGGCGGTGGTACTGGTGGGGGGCGACCCGGCGTCGGCGGTGTATGTGCGCAACAAGCGCCGTGCCGCCGAAAAGGTGGGCATCGAAGCGTTCGACTACGACCTGCCGGCCGGCACCAGCGAGGCAGAACTGCTGGACCTGATCGACCAGCTGAACGCCGACCCCAAGATCCACGGCATCCTGATCCAGCTGCCACTGCCGGGCATTCCCGACGCCAACCGGCTGATCCAGCGCATCGATCCACGCAAGGACGTGGACGGCTTCCATCCGCAGAACGTAGGCCATCTGGTGCTGCGCGAGTTTGGGCTGCGTCCGTGCACGCCGCGCGGCATCACCACCTTGCTGGGCCACACCGACCAGCCGGTGCGTGGCCGCAACGCGACGATTGTCGGCGTCAGCAACCATGTTGGCCGGCCGATGGGGCTGGAACTGCTGATCGCAGGCTGCACTGTCACCAGTTGCCACAAGTTCACTCCCAAGGATGTGCTGGAGCAGGCCGTGCGCAACGCCGACATCCTGGTGGTGGCGGTCGGCATTCCGCAGCTGATCCCGGGTGAATGGGTGAAGCCGGGGGCCGTGGTGATCGACGTGGGCATCAACCGCCTGGACGACGGCCGCTTGGTGGGCGATGTCGGCTTCGAGGCAGCTGCCCAGCGTGCCAGCTGGATCACCCCGGTGCCGGGTGGCGTCGGCCCGATGACGGTCGCGACCTTGATGCAGAACACCATCGAAGCAGCCGAAGCGGCGCGCTGAAGCGTTGAGGTGGCGGGGCAGGGCGTGCAGCTGAAGCTGAAGAGCTGAAGAGCGCCCCCCCCATCCCTCCCCCTTGGCTGCGCCAAAGGGAGGGATGTAGTGCCGAGTTATGCTCGGCAGGGGCTTTCCAAGCCAAAGCTCGACGCTCGCCAGAACCTGCCGCGGGCAGCACCGAAGGAAGCCCGTGGTAGTGCCGAGCCATGCTCGGCAGGGGCTTTCCAAGCCAGAACCCAAGGCTCGCCAGAACCCGCCGCCGGCAGCACCGAAGGGAGCAGGTGGTAGTGCCGAGCCATGCTCGGCAGCCGCATTGCAGGTAAAGCCCCTGCCGAGCATGGCTCGGCACTACATCGGGAGCAGTATCCCTGAATGCCTCCACGCCAGCGCGACACAGCGTCGCAGGCGCCCCCTGACATTGGCCGCCAAATAAGGGTAAAATGTCGCGCTTCCCCACATATACCGGGCACGCCGATGCTGCGCATCCAGGCTGAAGCACTAACGTACGACGACGTTTCCCTCGTCCCCGCTCATTCCATCGTCCTGCCGAAGGACGTCGACCTCGGAACGCGGTTGACCCGCGACCTGCGGTTGAAGCTGCCGATCGTCTCGGCTGCCATGGACACCGTCACCGAAGCCCGTCTTGCCATCGCCATGGCGCAGATCGGCGGCATCGGCATTCTGCACAAGAATCTGACCGTCGAGCAGCAGGCCGCCGAAGTGGCCAAGGTCAAGAAGTTCGAGTCCGGCGTGATCCGCGACCCGATCACCGTTGGCCCGGAAACGACAATCCGCGACGTGCTGGCGCTGACCCGCGCGCACAACATCTCCGGCGTGCCGGTAGTGGGCGGCGACGGCCAGCTGGCCGGCATCGTCACCCACCGCGACATGCGCTTTGAAACCGAACTGGACGATCCCGTCCGCCACATCATGACCAAGAAGGATCGCTTGGTCACGGTGAAGGAAGGCGCGGCCTCGGACGAAGTCCTGTCGCTGCTGCACAAGAACCGCATCGAAAAAGTACTGGTGGTCAACGACGCGTTCGAGCTGCGTGGCCTGATCACGGTCAAGGACATCCAGAAGAAGACCGACAACCCCAACGCCGCCAAGGACGCCGCAACGCGCCTGCTGGTAGGTGCTGCGGTTGGCGTCGGTGGCGACACCGATCGCCGCGTCGAGGCGCTGGTGGCTGCCGGCGTGGACGTGCTGGTGGTTGATACCGCCCACGGCCACTCGCAGGGCGTGCTGGACCGCGTGCGTTGGGTGAAGAGCAACTTCCCGAACGTGCAGGTCGTCGGCGGCAACATCTGCACCGGCGAAGCGGCCCTGGCCCTGCTGGATTGCGGCGCCGATGCGGTCAAGGTGGGTATTGGCCCGGGCTCGATCTGCACCACCCGCGTGGTCGCCGGTGTCGGCGTGCCGCAGATCACCGCGATCGACCTGGTTGCCGAAGCGCTGCAGGACCGCATCCCGCTGATCGCCGACGGTGGCATCCGTTACTCCGGTGATATCGGCAAGGCACTGGCTGCCGGCGCATCGACGGTGATGATCGGTGGCCTGTTGGCCGGTACCGAGGAATCGCCGGGCGAAACCGAACTGTTCCAGGGCCGCTCCTACAAGAGCTACCGTGGCATGGGCTCGCTGGCCGCGATGGAAAAGGGTTCCAAGGACCGTTATTTCCAGGATGCCGCCACCGCCGACAAGCTGGTGCCGGAAGGCATCGAAGGCCGTGTGCCGTACCGCGGCCCGGTCGGCGGCATCATCCACCAGCTTATCGGCGGCCTGCGCGCCACCATGGGTTACGTGGGGTGCGCCACCATCGAAGAAATGCGCACCAAGCCGAACTTCGTCAAGATCAGCGGTGCCGGCCAACGTGAGAGCCACGTCCACGATGTGCAGATCACCAAAGAGCCGCCGAACTACCGCGCTTGAAGCGGGAGTGAGTGAAGAGGAGTGAGGAGCGAGAACAGGCTCCGAGCTCCTCTTCTTCTATACAGCGCCGGCGCTGCCGCTTTTTCTCACTTGTCACTCCTGTCTACTCACTTCTCGCTCATGACCAACATCCATAACGACAAGATCCTCATCCTCGATTTCGGCGCACAGTACACGCAGCTGATCGCGCGCCGCATCCGCGAGTTCGGTGTGTACTGCGAGATCTGGGCATGGGACCACGATCCGGCCGAGATCGCCGCCTTTGGTGCCAAGGGCATCATCCTGTCCGGCGGCCCGGAGACCACCACGTTGCCCGGCGCGCCGGCCGCGCCGCAGGAAGTGTTCGACAGCGGCCTGCCGCTGCTGGGCATCTGCTATGGCCTGCAGACCATGGCCAAGCAGTTGGGCGGTGGCACCGAAGCCGCTGACCAGCGCGAGTTCGGTCACGCCGAAGTGAAGCTGCAGGGCAACGACGCGCTGCTGGGCGGCCTGTCCGACCACAACGGCGAGCCTCGCCTGGATGTGTGGATGAGCCATGGCGACCACGTCACCCACGTGCCGCCGGGCTTCGCCATCACTGCCGTCACCGACCGCATCCCGGTGGCCGCGATGGCCAACGAAGACAAGCGTTGGTACGGCGTGCAGTTCCATCCGGAAGTGACCCACACCAAGCAGGGCTCGGCGCTGCTGAAGCGCTTCGTCACCGAGATCTGCGGCTGCGCCACGCTGTGGACCGCGGCCAACATCATCGACGACCAGATCGCCCGCGTGCGTGAGCAGGTTGGCAGCGATGAGGTGATCCTGGGCCTGTCCGGCGGCGTTGATTCCTCGGTGGTCGCAGCGCTGCTGCACAAGGCCATCGGCACCCAGCTGACCTGCGTGTTCGTCGACACCGGCCTGCTGCGTTTCCAGGAAGGCGACCAGGTCATGCAGATGATGGCCGAGAACATGGGCGTCAAGGTCGTGCGCGTGAATGCGGCCGACCGTTACTTCAAGGCCCTGGAAGGCGTCAGCGATCCGGAAGCCAAGCGCAAGATCATCGGCAACCTGTTCGTCGAGATCTTCGATGAAGAGTCGAACAAGCTGAGCAATGCCAAGTGGCTGGCACAGGGCACCATCTATCCGGACGTGATCGAGTCGGCCGGCAGCAAGACCGGCAAGGCCCACGTCATCAAGAGCCACCACAACGTGGGCGGCCTGCCGGAAGACATGAAGCTCAAGCTGGTCGAGCCGCTGCGCGAGCTGTTCAAGGACGAAGTGCGTCGCCTCGGCGTCGAGCTCGGCCTGCCGCGCACCATGGTTTACCGGCATCCGTTCCCGGGCCCGGGCCTGGGCGTGCGCATCCTCGGCGAAGTGAAGCGCGAGTACGCCGAGCTGCTGGGCAAGGCCGATGCGATCTTCATCGAAGAGCTGCGTGCCGCCGATCTGTACGACAAGACCAGCCAGGCCTTCGCCGTGTTCCTGCCGGTCAAGTCGGTGGGCGTGGTGGGCGATGCACGTGCCTACGAGTGGGTGATCGCACTGCGTGCGGTCGAAACCATCGACTTCATGACCGCGCACTGGGCGCATCTGCCGTACGACTTCCTCGGCCGCGTGTCCAACCGCATCATCAACGAGCTGCGTGGCGTCTCGCGCGTGGTCTACGACATCTCCGGCAAGCCGCCGGCGACGATCGAGTGGGAATGAATTGAACAACAAGGGCGCCTTTCGGCGCCCTTGTTGCGTGTGGCATCGGGACGCGGCCGTGCGTCGACTCGGATTTCCTGGTGGGTTTCTCAAGACGCCGACCAGGCGGCGTTGGCGTCGCTCCTGCAGCGAATGCGGTTGCTGCGGGAAACCGGCAGTGTTGGCCCGTTCGGCCGCTACCTTGCCTTGCGGGCGAAGTGGAGATGCCTGCTCAAGAGGACGGCTGGCATGCGGCTGCGCGACCTGTTTGGCGTGGCTCACTACAGGCGACGCTGCCCATGTGAATTGCTCTTACGACCAGCCCCCGGCCAGCGGTAGCCAAGCGGCGACCGCCGGTAGCGGTTTTTCACTTCCGCGCCGCGACGGCTGGGGCATCATGGCCGTGCCAGCCGGATTGGCGACCGTGCAGTAATCGGGGGTGGTCGGATGCATAGGGACGATGGGTTTCGGACAGGGCAAACCGAGCGTTTGGCGGATCTGTACGTGCAGTTGCAGGCAGTACTGGATGCGTTGCCGCAGATGGCGGCGATGGTGCACGACGGCGTGCCGGTACAGGTCAATGCTTTGTGGCGGCAGTTCTTTGGCGGTGAGGCCGTTCTGGAGAGCTCGCTGGATTGGCTGATGCGCGTGCACGCGGAAGATCGGGCCTTGGCCTTGGCACAGTGGCGCAGCTTTCTGGCGTTGGGGCACGTGCCTGCGTTCGAGTGCCGCCTGCGCGATGACACCGACACAGATCGGTGGTTCGAGATCCGCCTGGGCAGCCCCGGCGCCAAGGTACCGTTGCGCGCGGTGACCATGACCGATGTCAGCGACCGCCACCAGCTGCGGCAGCGCATGGAGCACAGCCTGCATCAACAGGATCGCATGCTGGACGCGAGCTCGGATTGCATCAAGCTGATCAATCTGGACGGTACGCTGCAACACATGAATCGTGCAGGCTGCCTTGCCCTGGGGGTGCCGGTAGACGAACGCGAGTTCGGCATGCAATGGCTGGAACTGTTGCCTGCCGACAACCGCGCCAGGGGGCGAAGAGCGCTGTTGCAGGCCGGGCGCGGGCAACCAGCGCGCTTCGCTGGCAAGAGCCTGCTGCATGGGCAGAGCCCGCAGTTCTGGGACAACATCCTGACACCGATGCTGGACAGCACTGGCGAAGTAAGCGCAATCCTGTGCGTGTCGCGCGATATCACCCGCCAGCAGGAGGCCGAACAACGTCTGCGGGTTGCCTCGGAGATCGATGAGCTGACCGGGCTGCCCAACCGACGCTCCTTCAATCGGCGCCTGCGGACCAGCCTGCAGCGTCACCGGCTGCGTGAAGGCTTGTTGGGCTTGATGATCATCGACCTGGATCACTTCAAGCACGTCAACGACACGTTGGGGCATCCGGCCGGTGATCACCTGCTGCGGGTGCTGGCCAAGCGCTTGTCGCAACTGGTGCCGGAGGGCACGCTGGTAGCCCGGTTGGGTGGCGATGAGTTCGCCATCGTGCTGGAGGACATGGTCGACGCGCAGGCGCTGGAGGGCGAGGCGCTGCGTATCAGCACCCTGACCGACTGCACGGTGAGCTATGCCGGTCAGGTGATCAACACCGGCATGAGCATCGGCTGCGCCCAGTTTCCCCGCGATGCTCGCGATACGGCTGATCTGCTCAAGGCCGCCGATACCGCCCTCAACGACCTCAAGGCCAATGGTCGCGGTGGGGTGAAGCAGTTCAGCCGGCGCCTGATGGCCATCGCCGAGCGTGCGGCCAGCCAGCGCCTGATGGCGCGGCAGCTGGTCAGCGAGGGCGGGGTGGTGCCGCACTACCAGCCCAAGGTGAACCTGCAGGACGGCAGTACGGTGGGCTATGAAGCCCTGCTGCGCTGGTCGCGCATCAGTGGTGCGGAGGTTGGAGAGGATTGCCGGCTGGACGAGGCCTTCCGTGACTACGAACTGGCCTCGCGGCTGGCCGAGTTGATGCATGAACAGGTGCTCAGCGATATCGCACTGTGGCAGGCGCAGGGCCTGCAGGTGCTGCCGGTGGCGATCAACGTGGCACCGGTGGAGTTCCTGCGTGATGATTTCGCCGAAAAGCTGCTCGACAAGCTGCACCGCTTCGAGGTGGATCCGGCACTGGTGGAGCTGGAAGTCACCGAGCAGGTATTGACCGACCGTGGCTCAGCCTTTGTCGCGCGTGCGCTGGGTGTGCTGAAGGCGGCCGGCGTGCGCATTGCGCTGGACGACTTTGGTACCGGGCATTCGTCGTTGGCCCATCTGCGTGACTATCCGATTGATGTGTTGAAGATCGACCGCAGTTTCGTCGCGCGCATGGTGGCCGAACCGTCCATCCGCAGCATCGTCGAGGCGGTGGCCAAGCTGGCAATCAGCCTGCAGCTGGAACTGGTGGCCGAGGGTGTGGAAAACCCAGGGCAGCGTGAGATGTTGCTGGATGCGGGTTACTGCGTGGGCCAGGGTTTTCTGTATGACCGCGCGGTGGACGCCCAGCAGGTCGCGCAACGGCTGCAGCGGCCGCGCCGGGCATGGCTGGCCTAGGGCGACGGCACGCCCGCGGCGTGCTGCTGGGCAACCAGCGCCAGCCAGGCCTGGGCAGCGGCCGATAGAAAGCCGCCACGGCGCCAGGCCAGTGCCATTTTCCAGTCCAGCTCCGGTTCGTCCAGAGGAACCAGCACCACATCAGGGCGGCGTCGCGCCTGGGCAATCATCCGTGGCAGCATCGCAACCCCCAGGCCGGCAGCTACCAGCGCCACGATGAAGTCCGGTTGCGCGCTGCGGCTGGCCTCGCGCGGGGTGAAGCCGCGGGCCATGCAGGCCTGGATGATGCGCCTGTTGAGCATGAAGCCTTTTTCGAACAGTACGAACGGGACCTCGGCCAGGTCCTGCAGGTGCAGCCCGGGGCGGCTGGCCAAAGGATGCCCGGCAGGTAGCAGGGCGACCAGGGGCTCGGTGCGGACCGGTTGCCAGTCCAGGTCGTTGGCCACCGGCAGCAGGCTGGCGGCCAGCTCGATCTCGCCGGCGCGCAGGCTTTCCTCCAGGTCTTCGCTGCCGCGCTCGAGTACATGCAGCTCAATCTGCGGGTAGCGTTGCCGGAACCGGGCGAATACCGGCGCGAACAATACATCGCTGCCCAGCGAAGCCAGGCCCAGGTGCAGTTCGCCACGTTGCAGGCCGCGCAATTCCTGCAGCTCGCGCAGCATGTCCTCGCGCTCGCCCAGCAGGGCCAGCGCACGGCGGTAGACGATCTGGCCGGCAGGGGTCAGGCGCACGCCGTGGCGCGAGCGCTCCAGCAGCACCTCACCCAGTTCGTCTTCCAGTTGCCGCACGGCTTTGCTGAGGGTGGGTTGGGTGGCGTAGACGGCTTCGGCCGCAGCGGAAAAGCCGTCGTGTCGCACCACCTCGACCAGCATGCGCAATTGCCGGATATCCATTCTGTTCTGGAATCCATTGAATGAAATGAATTCATTTTAATAATGGATCGGGGCGGCGTACATAGGAGGCATGGAAATGTTCCTGCTCTCCGTGCGCCGCAGCCGCCTGAACCTCAAGCGGTGGTTGCGGCGCAGTACCTGGTTGCAGATCGGCCTGTTGGTGGCGTTATGGCTGCTGGCCGATACGCTGATGCGGTACCTGGGCGTGCCGGTGCCGGGCGGCATCGTCGGCCTGTTCGTGCTGTTGCTGGCGTTTGCCCTGCACTGGCTGTCGCCGCGCTCCTTCGCGCAGGGCGCGCAGTGGTTGCTGGCCGAGATGCTGCTGTTCTTCGTGCCGGCGGCGATGATCCTGCTGGACAACCGGCAGATGTTCGGCTGGTTGGGGGTCAAGCTGCTGGCAGTGGTGGTGGGCGGCACCGTGCTGGTGATGGCAGCGACCGCGCTCACCGTGGAATGGCTGTTCCGCAGGAGCCAGCTGCATGAACGTTGAAGCCCTCATCACCCATCCGACGCAGCTGCTGTGGCCGGTGTTCTGGGCGGTGGTAACGGTGGCCGCCTATGTGCTGGCCAAGCAGGCGTATCTACGCGTGCGTCGTGGCTGGGCATCGCCACTGATCACCGCGCCGCTGGCGCTGCTGCTGCTGGCCTTGCTGCTGCATGCCAACTACCACGACTACCTGCGCGGCACGCACTGGCTGATGGCCATGCTGGGCCCGGCCACGGTGGCCTTCGCGGTACCCATTTACCAGCAGCGGGCGCTGATTGCCCGCCATTGGAAGGTGCTGGGTGCCGGGGTTCTGGTTGGCAGTGGCACCGCCATCCTCGCGGCCTGGTTGATGGCCAGTGCACTGCATCTTTCGCCGGAGTTGCGCCTGAGCCTGGCGCCGCGCTCGGTGACCACGCCGTTCGCAATGGATGTATCCGGTCGCATTGGTGGCATTCCCGAGTTGACGGCGGTATTCGTCATCATCACCGGCATCTGTGGCTCGTTGTGCGGGCAGATCCTGCTCAAGCTGTTGCCGGTGCGCAGCGCGATGGCGCGCGGTGCCCTGTTCGGCATGGGCGCACATGGCATGGGCGTGGCCAAGGCGCGCGAACTGGGTGAAAGCGAAGGCGCCATCGCCGGCCTGGTGATGGTGATGGCCGGTTTGTTGAACGTGGCGGCAGCACCCTTGTTGGCGGCGCTGTTATAACGGCGCCGCTATTCGCCGGGCTTGGCCGCGGACACCGGCGCGTGGGTGGCCGCCTTGCGTGACAACACCGCTTCGCGGTGGGCGATGTAGGCATTGGACGCAAGGATGATCAACGCGCCTATCACCGTCCAGCGGTCCAGGGTTTCGCCGAACAGCAGCCAGCCCATCACCACCACCAGCGGCAGCTGGGTGAAGCTGATCGGGGTGAGCGCGGAGACCTCGCCCAGCTTCAGGGCGCGGGTCCACAGCAGCTGGCCGATGGTGCCCAGCACGCCGGTAGCCGCCAGCCACAACCAGGCGATACCGGTCGGCCACACCCAGACAAACAAGGCCGGGATCAGCGACAGCGGTACCCAGAACACATAGGTGTAGAACACCACCGTGTCCGGGCCATCCACGCGGGTGAGCTGCTTGATCTGGATCGCCACCAGCGCGCTGAGCACCGCGGCCAGCACCGCGATCAGGCTGCCCGCCTCGAAGCCATGCGAGCCGGGGCGCACGATGACCAGCACGCCGATGAAGCCGGCAATCACCGCCGCCCAACGCCGGAAGCGCACCTTCTCGCCCAGCCACAGCACCGCGGCAATGGTGACGAACAAGGGGGTGGAATAGGACAGCGAAATGGCCTGCGACAAGGGCAGGTGGCCCACCGCCCAGAACCCGCACAGCATCGATGCCAGGCCGATCGCACTGCGCAGCAGGTACCGCGGCAGCTGCCGGGTGCGCAGCGGCGCATGGCCGGGGCGGACCAGCATCGGCAACAGTGCCAGCAGGCCGAAGCTGTTGCGGAAGAACGCGACTTCCTGCGTAGGTACATAGCGGGTGGCAAGGCGGATGGCCACCGCCATCAGGCCAAAGGCCATGGCGCTGCCGAACATCAGCAGCGCCGCGCGCATGGCAACCGATCGGACCGGGGCGGGGGCTGCGTTCACCAGCGGGCGCCGATCAGCCGCGGCTCCGGCTCGATCGGCACGCCGAACTTCTCCAGCACGGCCGCCGAGACCCTGCGCGCGAACGCCAGAAGTTCAGCACCGCTGGCATTGCCATGGTTGACCAGTACCAGTGCGTGGTTCGGTGATACCCCGGCATCGCCGTCGCGCTGACCCTTGAAGCCGGCGGCCTCGATCATCCATGCCGCCGACACCTTGCGGTGGCGGTCATCATCGGCCGGGAACACCGGCAGGGCGGGGTAGTGCTGCAACAGCACGTCTACCTGCTCGTTGGGCAGGATCGGGTTCTTGAAGAAGCTGCCCGCATTGCCCAGAACATCCGGGTCAGGCAGTTTGCGGCGACGGATGGCAATCACCGCGTTGGCCACATCGGCCGCCACCGGCTGCTCGATGCCCATGGCGGTCAGCTCCTCGCCAATGCCGGCATAGTCCAGGCGCAGGGCATGCAGCAGCGGCAGGCGGAACTCCACGGCGGTGATCAGGTAGCGGTCGGGCTCATGCTTGAACAGGCTGTCGCGGTAGGCGAAGTTGCAGGCCGCGTGGTCCAGCCGCACCCACTGCTGCGTGTGCTGGTCCCAGGCCTCGACGGTCTGGATGAATTCACCCACCTGGGCACCATAGGCACCAATGTTCTGGATGGGGGCGGCACCTACCGTGCCCGGGATCAGTGCCAGGTTTTCCAGCCCGGACAGGCCTTCGCGCAACGACCACATCACAAACTCGTGCCAGACAACGCCGGCACCGGCGCGCACCAGGGTGTGATCGGCGCGGTGTTCCAGTGCGGTGATCTGGCGGTTGTTGAACACCAGTACCACGTCCTCGGGGTCGGCGGCCAACAACACATTGCTGCCGCTGCCCAGCACCAGCAGCGGTGCATCGGCAACGGCTGCCAGTGCTTCGGGCAGCGCGTTGGCGTCGTTGATGTGCAGCAGACGCCGGGCATGCGCGGGGACGTGGAAGGTATTGAGCGGCTGCAGTGCGGCGTTTTCAGTCAGGGACCAGGCGGGGACAACAGTGGTCATAGCGGGGCGACGGCGCCTCCCGACGGCGATTCACGGCGGCGGCGGATGGCGTCCACGCAGTCGCCGATCAGGCTTGGGCCTCGGTAGATCAGGCCGCTGTACACCTGCACCAGCGAGGCCCCGGCGGCCATCTTGGCCACGGCGTCGGCACCGGAGCTGATGCCGCCCACGCCGATCAGTGGCACCGACTCGGGCAGGCGCGCACGCAGGCGGCGCAGCACCAGGGTGGATTGGCCAAGCAGCGGTGCCCCTGACAGGCCGCCGATCTCCTTGGCGACCGGGTGGGCGTCCACGCCCGGTCGGGCGATGGTGGTGTTGGTGGCGATGACACCGTCCACGCCCAGCTCACCGAGCACGCGGGCGGCCGCGTCGATGTCGCGATCGCTCAGGTCCGGTGCCACCTTGACCAGCATCGGCACGCGCTTGCCATGCTTGGCCGCCAGTTGCTCCTGTGCTTCACGCAGCCCGGCCACCAGGCGCCGCAGGGCCTGTTCTTCCTGCAGTTCGCGCAGGCCGGCGGTATTGGGCGAGGAGATGTTGACGGTGATGTAGTCGGCCAGCGGATAGACCTTTTCCATGCAGGTCAGGTAATCGGACAGCGCATCGTCGTTGGGCGTGTCCTTGTTCTTGCCGATGTTGATGCCCAGCGGGCCGGGGCGGCGTTTGACCGCTTCGACATTCTTCACCAGCGCATCCACGCCCAGGTTGTTGAAACCCATGCGGTTGATGATGGCGCCGTGCGCCGGCAGGCGGAACAGGCGCGGCTTGGGGCTGCCGGCCTGCGGACGCGGCGTGATGGTGCCGATTTCGACGTAGCCGAAGCCCAGTGCGAACAGCCCCTCGATGTGCTCGCCGTTCTTGTCCAGGCCAGCGGCCAGGCCAACCGGATTGGGGAAATCCAGGCCAAAGGCCTTGGTCGGCAGTGGCGTGATGCGGCCGGCCAGCAACGGCGTGGTGCCGGTGCGCCAGGCCAGGTCCAGCGCGGAAAGGCCCAGGCCATGCGCGCGCTCGGCGTCCAGGGTGAAGAGGAAGGGGCGGGCTATCGAATACATAAGCTCAAGTCAGCGTGCCGATGAAGGCGCGGGTCTGGTACGCAAATGCGACCTTGCCATCCACGGCATGGTCGGCAAACAACTGGCGCAATGCATCCAGCATCGCGGCGTGACGGGGATGGCCCGCCTGCGGCGCATACGAGGAGGACAGCAGGCGGCCCTGCAAGCCGTCGTGGTCAAGGTACTGCACGTTGGGAAAGCTGGCGATGCCGCGCAGCCCATTGCCGAACCAGGTGCGCATTTCCTCGTCGCTCTGGTAGCGCTCGGCGACCTCGGTGTAGTCGGTACCGTAATCGATCAGCAGCCGCTCGTACGCTTCCAGGAAGGCCGAGCCCTGCAGCAGGCGCGAGTTCCAGTAGACCAGGGCCAGGCCGCCGGGGCGCAGGGTGCGTGCCCATTCCTGGCGCACCGCTGCGGTGTCGAACCAATGGAAGGCCTGTGCGGCGCTGACCAGATCCACGCTGTCGTCGGGCAGGGTGGTGTGCTCGGCGGTGCCATCCAGCAACTGCAACTGCGGGAACTGTGGCAGCAGCCAGTGCGCCGCAGCCTCGCGCATCTGCGCGTTGGGCTCGATGGCGATCACCGGATGGCCGGCTTCAAGAAACATGCGGGTGGAAATGCCGGTGCCGGCGCCGACATCAGCGACCAGAGCATCGGCGCCTACGCCGATGTCATGGTGCAGCCAGTCGATCAATGCGGGCGGATAACCCGGCCGGTACCGCACGTAGTCGGCAACGCGGCTGCTGAAGCGTTGGGTGGCGTCGAGCCGGCTCATGCGGCGCTCACGAGTTCAAGGCGGCGATCCACGCCAGGCCACCAAAGAACACGACGAACACCACGACCACCAATACCCACATCGCTACCGACAGCCAGCCCAGCACCAGGCCGGTGACGGCCAGGCCGTCGCCATCGAGCTGGCCGTTGCTGCGGCGGATCTCGGCACGGCCCATGTGGCCGAAGATGATGGCCGCAAGGCTGCCGAGGAAGGGCAGCAGGGTCCAGCCGAGGATGCCGGCGACCAGGGCGACGATGGCATAGCTGCTGGTCTGGCGGGGTGCGGGTACGCTCATCGGGAACTCCTTTTCAGCTGTGGAAAGCCCCACTCGCACAAACGGGAGCGGGGACGGAGGGGGGCAGCCCTTGGGCTGCCTGCTCGCGCATCGCCCCGGCCATGGCCGGGGCTGCACCATTACAGATCGAACTTGATGCCCTGGGCCAGCGGCAGCGAGTCGGAGTAGTTGATGGTGTTGGTCTGGCGGCGCATATAGACCTTCCATGCATCCGAGCCGGACTCGCGGCCACCGCCGGTGTCCTTCTCGCCACCGAAGGCGCCACCGATTTCCGCACCGGACGTGCCGATGTTGATGTTGGCGATGCCGCAGTCGCTGCCGGCTGCCGACAGGAACTTCTCGGCGGTCTTCAGGTTCTGGGTGAAGATCGACGAGGACAGGCCCTGCGGCACGCCGTTCTGCATGTCGATGGCTTCGTCCAGGGTGCTGTACTTCATCACGTACAGGATCGGTGCGAAGGTCTCGTGCTGGACGATCTCATCACTGTTCTTCAGGCCGGTGACAATCGCCGGCAGCACGAAGTTGCCGGCACGGTCGATGGCGGTGCCGCCGGTCTCGACGGTGCCACCGGCAGCCTTGGCCTTGGCGATCGAGGCCAGGAACTGCTGCACAGCTTCCGGGCTGTTCAACGGGCCCATCAGGTTGGCGGCGTCGGTCGGGTCACCGATCTTGCCTTCGACCTGCTTGTACGCCTTGATCAGCGTGGCCAGCACGTTGTCGTAGATGGATTCATGCACGATCAGGCGGCGGGTGGTGGTGCAGCGCTGGCCGGCAGTACCGACGGCGCCGAACACGATGCCCGGCACGGCCAGCTTCTGGTCGGCGGTCTCGTCCATGATGATGGCGTTGTTGCCGCCCAGTTCCAGCAGGCAGCGGCCCAGGCGCTGGGCAACCTTCTGGTTGACGGTGCGGCCGACCTGGGTGGAACCGGTGAAGGAAATCAGCGGCACGCGGCGGTCGTCGACCATCTTTTCCGACAATGCGGTGCCTGCGTCGTTGATCAGGAAGAACAGGTCCGGGAAGCCGCCGTCCTTCAGCGCCTCATTGCAGATCTTCATCGTGGCAATGGCGGTCAGCGGGGTCTTGTTGGACGGCTTCCAGATGCAGATGTCGCCACAGATGGCGGCCAGGAACGCATTCCAGCTCCACACCGCGACCGGGAAGTTGAAGGCCGAGATGATGCCGACCAGGCCCAGCGGGTGGTACTGCTCGTACATGCGATGGCCGGGGCGCTCGGAGTGCATGGTGTAGCCGTACAGCATGCGGCTCTGGCCCAGGGCGAAGTCGGCGATGTCGATCATCTCCTGCACTTCACCGTCGCCTTCCGGCTTGGACTTGCCCATTTCCAGCGCGACCAGCGAGCCCAGTGCGTCCTTGTGCTTGCGCAGTGCTTCGCCGCACAGGCGTACGGCTTCGCCACGGCGCGGCGCCGGGGTGGTGCGCCATACCTTGTAGGCTTCCTGCGCACGGGCGATGACGGTTTCGTAATCAGCCTCGGTGGTGGCCTGGACCTCGGCGATCACTTCACCGGTGGTCGGGTTCTGCGGCTTGAGGACGCCCGCGCCAGTTGCGGCGGACCATTCCCCGTTACCCATGTAGGTGCCAGCGTTGGTGGCATCCAGAGCCAAGGCCTTGAGCAGCTCGGAAGACATTCAAACTCCTGTTTCTTAACGTGATTTTGGCGCCGTCGGGAACTTCGGGTGGGGCGACGGAATGAGTACTACATAGTATCAGAGTGAACCGATTGGCCCCGTCGGGGGTGGTCTGGCCGATAAGACGGCGTGTGCCGGGTCCGGCGGCTGTGCGGACGGGGCTGTGCTGCAGGGAAGCGCTGTCGCTTTTGGCGTTTTTCGGCCATATTCGCCACCCTTGGCAGGGGTTTCCCCGGATTCAACAGGATAGACAGATGAACGTGACGATTTCCGATGGGGTAGTGGTTGGCAACAACCTGCCCTTCGTGCTGTTTGGCGGGCTGAATGTGCTGGAGGACCTGGACTCCACCCTGTATGCCGCCGAGCGCTATGTACAGGTCACCGGCAAACTGGGCATCCCGTACGTGTTCAAGGCCTCGTTCGACAAGGCCAACCGCTCCTCGATCAACTCCTTCCGTGGCGTTGGCCTGGAAGAAGGGCTGCGCATCTTCGAACAGGTCAAGCAGCGTTTTGGCGTGCCGGTGATCACCGACGTGCATGAAGTGGCCCAGGCCGCGCCGGTGGCGGAAGTGGTGGACGTGCTGCAGATCCCGGCCTTCCTGGCGCGCCAGACCGATCTGGTCACCGCCATCGCCCGCACCGGGCGCGCGGTCAACATCAAGAAGCCGCAGTTCCTCAGCCCCACCCAGATCAAGCACATCGTCAGCAAGATCCGTGAGGCGGGCAATGAGCAGATCATCCTGTGCGAGCGCGGCGCCCAGTTCGGCTACGACAACCTGGTGGTGGACATGCTCGGCTTCCGCGAGATGATCGAAGCCACCGGCGGCCTGCCGGCGATCTTCGACGTCACCCACAGCCTGCAGCGCCGTGACGCGGGTAGCGAAGCGTCCGGCGGCCGTCGCCGCCAGGTGGTGGAACTGGCCCGTGCCGGCATGGCGGTTGGCATTGCCGGCCTGTTCCTGGAAGCCCATCCGGACCCGGACAACGCGCGTTGCGATGGCCCCAGCGCGCTGCCGCTGGACGTGCTGGAGCCCTTCCTGGCGCAGATCAAGGCGCTGGATGAACTGGTCAAGTCATTCCCGGTGCTGGATATCGCCTGATCCGGGTGCAGGTGTGGCCGGTGGGGGTGATCGTCACCGGTCCTTTCTTTTTCGCTGGTGGAGTGGGTCCTGGTGGCGCTGGTGGTGGCAGGCCTTAGCCTGTACTCTTGTCCCCCGTTTTGGCCCCGTAGCTCAGCTGGATAGAGCGGTCCCCTCCTAAGGGACAGGTCGCACGTTCGAATCGTGTCGGGGCCACCACCCTCGTATGGCCGACGGCCCCGGGCCGCACTGCCTGTTTCGCGGTGCCCGCTATGCATGCCGACGATTCCCTGAGCTTTCGCAGCTATGGCGGTACCGGTCATGGCCACTGTCATGCGCACGTGCAGCTGGTCCTGCCGCTGCACGGCATGCTTGAGCTGGAGATAGAGGGGCGCGGTGGGCGGCTGGACCTGCAGCGTGCGGCGCTTGTTGCGCCCGGTGCCCTGCACGTGCAGCAGTCGCAGGGTCGCAATCGTTTCGTGATCGTGGACTGCGATGCGTCGCGGCTGGACGAGGCGCAGCTGGAGGCCGGGCGGCAGCGTCCATTCTTTGCGCTGCCTCCCGCAGCGAGGCATCTGCTGGCGTATGTGGAACACATGGCGCAGGGGCGGGCGCAGTTGGCGCCAGCCGTGACGCGGCAGGTGCTGCCATTGCTGCTGGACGCGGCGCTCGCGCCGGGCCGGCACCGCCGTGAGGGGCGTTTGCAGCGCTTGTGTGAACGGATACGGCTTGCACCGGGGCAGGACTGGCCGCTGGCGCGCATGGCCAGCGAGGCCGGGCTGGGGCTGACCGCGCTGCACGCGGCATTTCGTCGCGAGCTGGACTGCAGCCCAGCCCAATGGCTGCAGTGGCAACGGCTGGAATGGGCGCAGCAGCGGCTCGCCGAAGGTCTACTACCGCTGGCACGGATTGCACAGCAGGCTGGCTATTCCGACCAGAGCGCGCTTACCCGGGCCATGCGGCGTGAGTTTGGCGTCACCCCGGGACACTACCGTCGCCAGCTGCAGGCGTAGCCTGGGCCAAAAACGGCGAAGGTACGGTCAATACACAGGGCTGCAGCCATCGGAAGCTGTGGCGGTTGCTCAGGACGTGGGTGGTTTGATGAAAGATCGGATGGCGGGTGGTATCGCCAATGGCGTGGCCTCGGGCGCACTGTGGGGCCTGGTATTTCTGGCGCCTGCGGTGCTGTCGGATTTTTCCCCGTTGCAACTGGCCGCAGCGCGCTACCTCGTCTATGGGTTGATCGCGGTGGTGTTGCTGGTGCCACGCTGGCCGGCGTTGCGTGCGCGCATCGGCAAAGTTGAATGGACGGCGCTGACCTGGCTGAGCCTGCTCGGCAATCTGATCTACTTCGTGCTGCTGTCGCTATGCGTGCAATGGAGCGGTGGTGCGGCGGCGGCGCTGATCGTTGGCATGGTGCCGGTGCTGGTGGCGGTGGTCGGCGCGCGCGAGCCAGGTGCGGTCCCGTTGACCCGCTTGGCCCCGGCGTTGGTGCTGTGTGTGGCCGGCGTGGTGCTGATGGGGGTGGAGGCCATGGGTTCCAGCCATGTGCAGGGCAGCGCAGGCCAGCGTTTGATCGGGCTGCTGTGCGGCGTGGGTGCGTTGCTGTCGTGGACGGCCTATTCGGTGGGCAATACGCGCTGGTTGGCCAAGGTGCCGGAGGTGTCCGGGCATGATTGGTCGCTGTTGACCGGTGTCGCCACCGGTGGGCTGGCGTTGCTGCTGGCGCCGTTTGCGTTTGCCGGCGGTGGGCACGGACATTCGGGAAGTGAGTGGGTCGGGTTCTGGGCGATGGCGGCCGCGGTGGCGGTATTTGCCTCGATCCTGGGTAATGCCTGCTGGAACCGCGGCGCGCTGCCGCTGACCCTGGGCGGGCAGATGATCGTATTCGAGACCCTGTTCGGGCTGCTCTATGGTTTCCTGTGGCAGCAGCGCTGGCCGCTGCCGGTGGAGGTGCTGGCAGCCGTCTGCCTGGTGGCCGGGGTGGTCTGGAGTGCGGCTGCGCATCGTCCGCAGGCGCACGCAGCGGAGTCGGCCTGAGTCGGGTTGCGCAGTCAGCTGTCGAAAGTGCCCGCTGGCTGGCACTTTCGATTTGCGGCAAGGCCAGCTCGATGAGGGGGCGTCGCTGGCGTTGGGACGAGCGTTGGCGCGTTGATGGTGGATGCTTGGGTGTTAGATGCCCGACGTTGTCGCTTGATGACATTTGCAACTTTTAGCGGCAGCTTCGCCGACGTTGACTTCAAACACCTTTTTGCGGCGCAGCACTTGACAGCCCTGCATCGGCTGGTGTCTCTTGGTTGCATGAGCCGCCAGCAGCCCACCGCCAACGCATCGCAACCGCCCTTCGGCGGCGCGGATGCGCGCCGGCTCGGCGGCGCCATTACCACCACTATTACCGTCACCATTAGCCCGGTGCGGTCCGTCGTCTTCGCGTAATTTCCGAAAACCACGGCCCCGCACCCGGATCAGGATGCGGGGGAACTCCATCCAGATGCGTGTCGGGGCCTCCAGCCGAGGTTCTTCCGATGTCGTCAGTTGCTGCTTCACCCGCCGATCTCGCCACGGACGCCGCCGTCCGCACCGTCGTACATAAATTCGGCGGCACCTCGGTTGCCGATGCCGACCGTTACCGCCATGTGGCGCAGTTGCTGCTGGCCCGCGATGAGGTGGTGCAGGTCACCGTCGTGTCGGCGATGAAGGGCGTGACCGATGCGCTGATCGACCTGGCCAGGGCGGCTGCCAAGGCCGATCCGGGCTGGGATGATCGCTGGCACGAGCTGCGTGCGCGCCACCGCGCTGCCGCTGCGGCGCTGCTGGGCGAGCACTCCGGCACCACCATCGAATGGCTGGACGCACGTTTCGAACGCCTGCGCGAGATCCTCGCGGCGTTGGCGGTGATCGGCGAGCTGCCGCAGGAAGTGCTGGACCGCGTGCAGGGGCTGGGCGAGGTGTTCTCCGCGCACCTGCTGGGCCACCACCTGCAGGCGCTGGGCGAGGACGCCGATGTGCTGGACGCCCGCGATGTACTGGTGGTCAACCACGGCGAGCTGGGCGTGGACGTGGACTGGAAGTCAAGCGCGGCCAAGCTGGCGCTGTGGCGGCAGTCGCATCCGGCGCGGCGGCTGGTGGTAACCGGCTTCGTGGCCCGCGACCGCAAGGGCAACATCACCACCCTTGGCCGCAATGGCAGTGACTTTTCCGGCGCGATCTTTGCGGCCCTGTTCGCGGCCGATGAGCTGCATATCTGGACCGATGTCGACGGCGTGCTGTCGGCCGACCCGAGGGTGGTGCCCGAAGCCGTGCAGCTGGACGCACTGAGCTACGACGAGGCCTGCGAACTGGCCTATTTCGGCGCAAAGGTGGTGCACCCGCAGACCATGTCGCCGGCCATCGAGCGCGGCCTGCCGATCATCATTCGCAATACCTTCCAGCCCGACCATCCGGGTACCCGCATCACCTCGGACAGCTCCAGCAGCGGCCCGATCAAGGGCCTGACCCTGAGCCCGGACCTGGCCGTGGTCAACGTCGAAGGCACCGGCCTGATCGGCGTGCCGGGCACGGCAGAGCGCGTGTTCTCGGCGCTGCGCAATGCGCATGTGTCGGTGGTGATGATCTCGCAGGGCTCGTCCGAACATTCCATCTGCTGCGTGGTGAGGCAGGCCGAGGCCGAACGTGCCCGGCTTGCGCTGACCCAGGCGTTCTCGCACGAACTGGCGGCCGGGCAGGTGCAGCGCGTGCAGCTCAAGCCCAATGTCAGCGTGCTGGCAGCGGTGGGCGATGGCATGGCCGGGCAGCCGGGTGTGGCCGCTCGTCTGTTCGAATCGCTGGGCCGGGCCCAGGTCAATATCCTGGCGATCGCGCAGGGCTCGTCCGAGCGCAATATCTCGGTGGCGATCGATGGCAGCGATGCGACCAAGGCGCTGCGTGCTGCGCATGCCGGTTTCTGGCTGTCGCCGCAGACCTTCTCGGTTGGCGTGATCGGCCCGGGCAATGTAGGCGCGGCCCTGCTGGAACAGCTGTACGCCTCCGAGGCCTCTCTGCTGGCCAAGGCCAAGCTGGATCTGCGCCTGCGTGCGGTGACCTCGCGCAACCGCATGGTGCTGGACCAGCGCGGTATCCACGGCAATTGGAAGGCAGCATTCGAGAATGCGTCGTTGCCGAGCGATCTGGACCAGTTCACCGATCACCTGTTGTCGGCGCGCCTGCCGCACACCTTGATCATCGACTGCAGTGGCAGTGCCGAGGTTGCCGACCGCTATGCCGGTTGGTTGGCGGCCGGTATCCACGTGGTGACCCCGAACAAGCAGGCCGGTTCCGGTCCGCTGGCGCGTTACCAGGCCATCCGCGAGGCGGCCGCGGCCACCGGTGCGCGTTTCCGCTATGAAGCCACGGTGGGCGCCGGCCTGCCGGTGATCACCACGCTGCGCGACCTGGTGGATACCGGTGATGAGGTGACCGCCATTGCCGGCATCTTCTCCGGCACCCTGGCTTGGCTGTTCAACAAATACGACGGCAGCGTGCCGTTCGCCGAACTGGTGACGCAGGCACGTGGCATGGGCTACACCGAGCCGGACCCGCGCGATGACCTGTCCGGCGTGGACGTGGCACGCAAGCTGGTCATCCTGGCCCGTGAGGCCGGTTACGAGCTGAGCCTGGAAGACGTGGCGGTGGAGAGCCTGGTGCCGGCGGCACTGCAGGGCGCCAGCGTGGACGACTTCATGGCGCGCCTGCACGAGGTGGATGCCAGCTTTGCCCAGCGCCTGGCCGATGCACGGGCGCGCGGCAATGTCCTGCGTTATGTGGCGCAGTTCAAGCCCGGTCAGCAGCCCAGCGTGGGCCTGGTGGAACTGCCGGGCGACCATGCCTTTGCCAACCTGCGCCTGACCGACAACGTGGTGCAGTTCACCACCCGCCGGTACTGCGACAACCCGTTGGTGGTGCAGGGCCCGGGTGCGGGCCCGGAAGTGACGGCGGCGGGTGTGTTTGCCGATGTGCTGCGGGTGGCAGCGGGCGAGGGAGCGCGATTGTGAGTGAGGCGGTGATGGAACGACAGGCGCGGGCGTTCTCGCCGGCCTCGGTGGCGAACGTGGCAGTTGGCTTTGACCTGCTCGGTTATGCGGTACCCGATGTGGGCGATACGGTGACGGTGCGGCGCATTGATGCCCCCGAAGTCCGTATTGCCGCCATCCGGGGCACCGCGATCGAACTGCCGTTGGATGCGCCCCGCAATACCGCAGGTGCGGCATTGATCGCGTTGCGCGAGGCTTTGCAGCTGCCCTACGGCTTCGAGCTGGAGATCGACAAGGGCATTCCGCTCAGCTCCGGCATGGGCGGCTCGGCGGCGTCATGCGTGGCCGCGCTGGTCGCGGCCAATGCCTTGTTGGATGTGCCGCTGAGCCGTGAGCAGTTGTATCCGTTCGCGCTGGACGGGGAGGCGGTGGCCAGCGGCAGTCGCCATGGCGACAACCTGGGGCCGATGTTCCTCGGGGGGCTGGTGCTGTGCACCTTGGAGCGATTGGTGCCGGTGTCGGTGCCGGCGCAGTGGCACAGCCTGCTGGTGCATCCCGATGCCCTGCTGGAAACCCGCCGCGCACGCGAGGCACTGCAGGGAAGCTATGGGCTGAAGGAGTTTGTCGCGCAGAGCAGCAATCTGGCGCTGGTGCTGGCCGGCTGCCATGCCGGCGACGCCGGGCTGGTGCGGGCGGGCTTGGCCGATGTGCTGGTCGAACCGCGTCGCGCGCCGCTGATCGTCGGTTTCGATGCGGCCAAGCAGGCGGCATTGGCGGCCGGGGCAATGGGCGCCAGCATCTCCGGAGCGGGCCCTAGCGTGTTTGCCTGGTTCGAGGACCGCGACGGGGCGCTGGCGGCCGCAACCAAGGTGCAGGCAGCGTTCGCCGCGGCCGGCTTTGGCAGCCAAAGCTGGGTTACCCCGGTCAACAGCCCGGGTGCGCGCCTGCTCTGAATCTACCGCTTGTCCGTAGGAGGGGCGGTGATTGCTCCTCCTGGCACAGGCCATGGCATCACCTTTCAACTTTGCGGATTTTCGAATGAACTTCATTTCCACCCGTAATGCGTCCCCCGTCGCCACCCTGAGCCAGGCCATCGCTGCAGGGCTGGCACCTGACGGCGGCCTGTACGTTCCGGAGCAGTTGCCGGCGGCCCGTGAGCTGCAGCCGGGCGCAAACCTGGCCGAAACCGCCGCGGCGTTGTTGCAGCCCTTCTTCGCAGGCGATGGCCTGGCCCAGGCGTTGCCGGCCATCTGCGCGGAGGCATTTGATTCCCCGGCGCCGCTGCAGGCGCTGGCTACTGCCAATGACCATGTGCTGGAGCTGTTTCACGGCCCAACCGCCGCGTTCAAGGATTTTGGCGCGCGCTTTCTTGCCGCCAGCCTGTCGCGCGTGCGCGCAGGTCAGGCGCGACCGCTGACCATCGTGGTGGCTACTTCGGGTGACACCGGCGCAGCGGTTGCCGCCGCTTTCCACAACCAGCCCAATCTGCAGGTGGTGGTGTTGTACCCGGACGGGCGGGTGTCGCCGCGGCAGGCGCATCAGCTCGGCTGCCTGGGGGGCAATATCCGCGCCTTGCGGGTGGCCGGCTCGTTCGACGATTGCCAGGCCATGGCCAAGCAGGCGCTCGGCGATGCCGAGCTGCAGGCACAGGTGCCCTTGAGTTCAGCCAACAGCATCAGCCTGGGCCGCCTGCTGCCGCAGATGAGCTATTACGCGCACGCCGCGCTCAGCCACCGTGCGGCGCATGGCGGGCTGCTGAATTTCGTCATCCCCACCGGTAACCTCGGTAATGCGATGGCGGCGATCATGGCACGCGCGCTGGGCGTGCCGCTGGGCCGCATCGTGCTGGCAACCAATGCCAACCGCGTGCTGCCCGATTACTTCGCCGGTGGCCCGTACCAGCCCAAGGCCAGTGTCGCCACCCTGGCCAACGCCATGGACGTGGGCGCGCCCAGCAACTTCGAACGCCTGCGGTGGCTGTATGCCGGGGACGATGCGGCCCTGCGCGGTGCTTTCCAGTCGTTCGCGGTGGGCGATGCGACCATCCGCGACACGATTGCCGCCCGCTACAGCCAGTTTGGCGAGGTGTTCTGCCCGCATACGGCCACTGCGGTACATGTGCTGGAGCAGCTGCGCCGTAGTGGCGAGGCCGCGGCCGACGAGCATTGGGCGGTGGCCGCAACCGCCCACCCGGCCAAGTTCGAATCGGTGGTGGAACCCTTGATCGGCCGCGAGGTGGCGGTGCCGCCGGCACTGGCCGAACTGCTCAAGCGTCCGGCGCATGCCGAGCCCTGCGCCACGGAATACAGCGCGCTGCGCGAAAAGCTGTTGTAAGACACCTGCAGACTTACAGCCGAGCCATGCTCGGCTGGGGTTTTTCGGTAACACCCTTGCCGAGCATGGCTCGGCACTACGGGGCTTAGAGCTCGTCGTTGGCCAGCTTCTGCAGGCCGGCGAAGTCCAGGATCTCGACCACGTTGAGGTGGGGCAGGGCGATCAGGCCCTGCTGGCGCAGCTTGGTGAAGGTTCGGCTCACCGTTTCCATGGTCAGGCCCAGGTGGTCGGCAATATCGCCGCGCCCCATCGGCAGCGAGACCCGGTTGCTGCTGTGGCCATTGAGGGTGGCCTCGCGGGCAGCCAGGCGCAGCAGGAAGTCGGCCAGCCGTTCTGGCGGCTGCAGGCGTGCCAATGCCAGGGCATTGTCCTGGGCCGCGTCCAGCTCCTGGCAAGCGCGCTGCAGCAGTTTGCGCTCCAGGTGCGGGTAACGCTGGCGCAGGTCGCGCATCTGGGTGGTGGGCACCCGGCAGACGCGGCTGTCGGCAATGGCCTCGATGTCGTAACGGTGGTGGTCGCTGCCACTCAGCCCTAGGTAGTCACCCGGCAGCACGAAGCCATTCACCTGGCGACGGCCGTCGGCCAGGGTGCGGACAAGGCGCAGCGCGCCCTCGGTCACTGTATAGACATAAGTACGTGGTTCGCCGGCACGGGCCAGCGTGGAGCCCATCGCTACGGGCGTGGAGACAGTGATCTGCTCCAGTGCGTGCACTTCATCACAGGACAGCGCCGAACACACCGACAGGTGGCGGACCGAGCATTGCAGGCACTCGCGCACGCCCTTGCCTTCCTCGGCAGTGGACGTGGCAGGGTGTTGCTCGGAGCCTTGGGCTGGCCGGGACATGGCGGGCACGTGGGGATAAACAACGTGAATGATACTTCATGCGGCCAGAAGGGCGGTGTCCGGCTAGAATTGGCCTCCGTTTCCCCCATTGAGTTGCAGGAGTTTCGCCCGTGATCAAGCCCCGTACCCCGCCCGGCATCATGGAATTGTTGCCGCGCGAGCAGATCGCGTTCCAGCGCATGCTGGACGTCATCCGCCGCAATTACGAGCGCTTCGGGTTCCTGCCGGTGGAAACCCCGGTGTTCGAGCTGTCGGATGTGCTGCTGACCAAGTCCGGTGGCGAGACCGAGCGCCAGGTGTACTTCGTGCAGTCCACCGGCGCCTTGGCCAATGCGGCTGAATCGGCCGACAAGGGCGGTTTGCCGGAAATGGCGCTGCGCTTCGACCTGACCGTGCCGTTGGCCCGCTACGTGGCCGAGCACGAGCACGACCTGACCTTCCCGTTCCGCCGCTACCAGATGCAGCGTGTCTACCGTGGTGAGCGTGCCCAGCGCGGTCGCTTCCGCGAGTTCTACCAGTGTGATGTCGATGTGATCGGCAAGGACACCCTGAGCATCCGCTATGACGCTGAGGTGCTGGCGGTGATCTACGCGGTGTTCTCGGAGCTGCGCATCGGCAATTTCGCCGTGCAGCTGAACAACCGCAAGCTGATGCGTGGTTTCTTCGAAGCACAGGGCGTGGTGGATGCCGGCCAGCAGGCGCTGGTGCTGCGCGAGGTCGACAAGCTCGACAAGCGGGGGCCTGACTACGTGCGTGAGACTTTGGTTGGGCCGGATTTTGGTCTGCCCGCCGACGCGGTTGAGCGCATCCTGTCCTTCGTCGAGGTGCGTTCCAGCTCGCATGCCGATGCGCTGGCGCAGATCGACGCGGTGCTGGCTGCGGCCGGCGAGTCGGCCAGCGAATCGCTGCGTACCGGTGCCGCCGAACTGCGCGAGGTGCTGGAGCTGGTCAAGGCGTTGGGTGTGCCGGAAACCGCCTACTGCCTGAATTTCTCCATCGCCCGTGGTCTGGACTACTACACCGGCACTGTCTATGAGACCAGCCTGGTGGATCACCCGCAGATCGGCTCGATCTGCTCGGGCGGACGCTATGAGGACCTGGCCAGCCATTACACCAAGTCCAAGCTGCCGGGCGTGGGCATCTCGATCGGCCTGACCCGCCTGTTCTGGCAGTTGCGCGAAGCCAACCTGATCGACGGCATTGCCGAGAGCAGTGTGCACGCGATGGTGGCGTTGATGGACGAGGCGTCGATGCCGCAGTCGCTGGACATCGCCCGTCGTCTGCGTGCTGGCGGTATCAATACCGAAGTGCAGATGGAGCCGAAGAAGATCGGCAAGCAGTTCCAGTACGCCGCCAAGGCGGGCATCCGCTTCGTGGTGTTGGCCGGTGAGGATGAGCTTGCGCGTGGCGTGGTGGCGGTCAAGGACCTGCTGCGCGAGCAGCAGTTCGAAGTGGCCCGGGACGAGCTGGCCTCCACCCTGCAGGTGGAGCTGGAACAGACTCGCGCCATGGCGCGCTGATCGAAAAGCCCCGCATTGCGGGGCTTTTTTTATGCCCGGTGTTGGCGAGGTCAACCCCCAGTGCATCTTGTAGAGCCAGGCCAAGCTGGGCTGAGGCCTGCCCGGCAAAGCCCCTGCCGAGCACGGCTCGGCACTACCGCCCCCTCCCTTTCGCGCAGCGCAGGGGAGGGCTGCGGAGGGGTTCGCTTTTGGCCGTTGGCGGACGAGCTGGCCCTTGTAGAGCCGAGCCATGCTCGGCTGTGGCCTGCCCGGTAAAGCCCCTGCCGGGCATGACTCGGCACTACCGCCCCCTCCCTTTCGCGTAGCGAAGGGGAGGGGCGGGGAGGGGTTCGCTTTTGCGGCTCGC
>NZ_DLJW01000034.1:0-27495 GCF_002477705.1 Stenotrophomonas sp. UBA7606
TCGTTCTCGCCGGTCCGCCGCGTCGCTTATGCGGTGGAAGCCGCTCGCGTCGAGCAGCGTACCGACCTGGACAAGCTGGTCATCGATATCGAAACCAACGGCACGATCGATGCCGAGGAAGCAGTCCGCACCGCGGCTGACATCCTCAGCGATCAGCTGTCGGTGTTCGGCGATTTCACCCACCGTGACCGCGGTGCGGCCAAGCCGGCCAACAACGGCGTGGATCCGGTGCTGCTGCGCCCGATCGACGATCTGGAGCTGACCGTGCGTTCGGCCAACTGCCTGAAGGCCGAGAGCATCTACTACATCGGTGATCTGATCCAGAAGACCGAAGTGGAGCTGCTCAAGACCCCGAACCTCGGCAAGAAGTCGCTGACCGAGATCAAGGAAGTGCTGGCCCAGCGTGGCCTGTCGCTTGGCATGAAGCTGGAGAACTGGCCGCCGGCCGGTGTCGCCGCTCACGGCATGCTTGGTTGATAAGCAACACCTGTTCCCCCGCATGGGTGACCATGCGGGGGAATATTGTTTCAGCAGTACCCGCATCGACGGTTGATCAAGACCGCGATGCCGGTCGTCCAGGACGGGCGACCAGGACCATCCGCAGTCCACTTACAACGCCAGGATGGCGACAACGAAGTCCAACGTCTCATCATTAATCAAGGAATATCACCATGCGTCACCAGAAGTCTGGCCGTAAATTCAGCCGCACCAGCGCCCACCGCGAAGCAATGTTCAAGAACATGGCTGCCTCGCTGTTCAAGCACGAGCTGATCAAGACCACCCTGCCGAAGGCCAAGGAACTGCGCCGCGTTGCCGAGCCGCTGATCACCCTGGCCAAGGTTGACTCGGTTGCCAACCGCCGTCTGGCGTTCGCCCGCCTGCGCGACAAGGAAGCCGTGGGCAACCTGTTCACCATCCTGGGCCCGCGTTACGCCGCTCGTCCGGGTGGCTACCTGCGTCTGCTGAAGTGCGGTTTCCGCGCCGGCGACAATGCACCGATGGCCTACGTCGAGCTGGTGGACCGTCCGGCCGCTGTGGCGGAAGAAGTCGCCGAGTAATCGCGCACTTCCATCCATCGACGGATGCAACAGAAGCCCGGCCACTGCCGGGCTTTCTGTTTATCTGGTTTCAGCTGCGATCACTGCTGATCGCGCGCGGGCGGCCTGCTACTCTTGCTGCATTGTCTATTCCGGAATGATGCAATGAACCCCTTGCGTTGGAGTTTCCGAGCGCAGTGCCTGCTGGGCTTTCTGGTCTGCGCCGGCCTGCTGGCCTTTGCGATCTACATGCAGATCCAGATGGGGCTGGAGCCGTGCCCGCTGTGCATCTACCAGCGCATTGCCTTCGCATCGGTGGGCGTGCTGTTCCTGTTTGGCGCGCTGCACGGGCCGGCCAGCCGCGGTGGCCGCGCCGGTTATGGCGTGCTGACCCTGATCGCGGCGGCCGTGGGCGCCGGCATCGCCGGGCGCCATGTCTACGTGCAATTGCTGCCGAAGGACCTGGGCAGCAGCTGCGGCCCGCCGCTGAGCTTCCTGGCCGAGACCATGGGGCCGTTCGAGGTGTTCCGCACCGTGCTGACCGGCACCGGTGACTGCGGCAACATCGATTGGACCTTTCTCGGCCTGAGCATGCCGATGTGGAGCCTGGTGTGGTTCGTGCTGCTCGCCGGCTGGGCGCTGTATGTCGGCCTGCGCACCCGTAAAAAACGATTGATCTGACTCTTTGAACTCGACAACTGGTATCTGCATGAACGCTTTCTCTTCCCCGTCATCCGTCGCCACCGCCAGCAGCTGGGCGCCGGACAGCTGGCGAGGCAGGCCTGCGCTGCAGATGCCGACCTATCCCGATCCGCAGGCGCTGGAGGCGGCGTTGGGCGAGCTGCGCCAGCTGCCGCCGCTGGTGACGTCCTGGGAGATCTTCGCGCTCAAGCAGCAGCTGGCCGAGGCGCAGGAAGGCAAGCGCTTCCTGCTGCAGGGTGGTGACTGCGCGGAGAACTTCGCCGACTGCGAATCGGGGACGATTTCCAACCGGCTCAAGGTGCTGCTGCAGATGAGCCTGGTGCTGGTGCACGGCCTGCGCACGCCGGTGATCCGGGTGGGGCGCTTTGCCGGCCAGTACGCCAAGCCGCGTTCGGCCGATACCGAAACCCGTGACGGCGTGACCTTGCCGAGCTATCGCGGCGATGTGATCAATGCGCCGGCGTTCACCGAGGCCGCGCGCGTGCCGGACCCGCAGCGGATGATCACCGCGCATTCGCGCTCGGCGCTGACGATGAACTTCGTGCGGGCACTGATTGATGGCGGCTTCGCCGACCTGCATCATCCCGAGTACTGGAACCTGGCCTGGATGCGCTGCTCGCCGCTGGCCGAGGAGTACCAGAAGATGGTGGCCTCGATCGGTGATGCGGTGCGCTTCATGGAGACCTTGTCCGGCGCGCAGGTGCACAACCTCAACCGGGTCGACTTCTACACCTCGCACGAGGCCTTGCTGCTGCCCTACGAGCAGGCGCTGACCCGGCAGGTGCCGCGCCAGAGCGGCTGGTTCAACCTCAGCACGCACTACCCGTGGATCGGCATGCGTACCGCGGCGCTGGATGGCGCCCACGTGGAATACCTGCGTGGCGTGCGCAACCCGATTGCGATCAAGGTCGGGCCGTCGGTGCAGCCGGATCAGCTGTTGCGCCTGATCGACGTGCTGAACCCGGACGACGAGCCGGGCCGCCTGAGCTTCATCCATCGCATGGGTGCGGCGCAGATTGCCGACAAGCTGCCGCCGCTGCTGGAGGCGATCAAGCGTGATGGCCGCAGCGTGTTGTGGGTCTGCGATGCGATGCATGGCAATACAGAGAGCACCAGCAACGGTTACAAGACCCGTCGCTTCGACAACATCCGCAGCGAGGTGGAGATGTCGTTCGACCTGCATGCCGCGGCCGGTACGCGCCTGGGTGGCGTGCACCTGGAGCTGACCGGTGAGGATGTCACCGAGTGCACCGGCGGCGCGCGAGAGCTCACCGAGCGCGATCTGGAGCGCGCCTACCGTTCCAGCGTCGACCCACGACTGAACTACGAGCAGTCGCTGGAAATCGCCATGGCCATCGTCCGCAAGCAAGGCTGAAGGCCATACCTGTAGTGCCGAGCCATGCTCGGCAGGGGCCTCACCGGGAATGACACATGCCGAGCATGGCTCGGCACTACAGGTAAAGCGGTGGAGTGCCGACGGGTTTTCTCGGTTGCCGGCCCCAGGCTGCAGCGATGTCCAGCCCAAAACTGCGCCTCGGGCGTGTATCGCTGCCCAACAACATCTACTCAATCACCACGGTGACGGCGGGGCGAATGCCGCTGTTTTCGAATCGCAAGAACGCCGAGCAGGTGATGGAGGCGCTGCGTCATTGCGAAATCGCCGGGATAGCCAACAATCTCGCCTGGGTTGTTATGCCCGATCACCTGCATTGGCTACTGCAGTTGCAATCGGGGTCGCTGGGTGCATGCCTGCAACGCCTGAAGTCGCGCTCGGCAAGATCCATCGGTGCTTCGGGTTCGATCTGGCAGGCTGGCTACCACGACCACGCAATCAGGCGTGATGAATCATTGCTGGGCGTGGCGAACTATCTGCTGCATAACCCGGTGCGGGCTGGCCTGTGCGAACGACCGCAGGATTACCCCTATGCGTGGTGCAAATGGAGTTGGCGGCTCTAATGCGCTGATGTAGTGCCGAGCCATGCTCGGCAAGAGGCGTTACCAATAGAGGCCCCTGCCGAGCATGGCTCGGCACTACAGATGAAGTGTTTGGGATTGCCGGGAAGGCCCAATGCCGAGCATGGCTCGGCACTACAGGTGAAGCGTTTGGGATTTCTGGGCAGGCCCCGTGCCGAGCATGGCTCGGCACTACAGGTGAAGCATTCGGGATTTCCGGGAAGGCCCCTGCCGAGCATGGCTCGGCACTACAGGTGAAGCATTCGGGATCTCTGGGCAGGCCCCTTCCGAGCATGGCTCGGCACTACAGGTGAAGCGTCAGCGCTTGCCGTGGCGCTTGCCCAGGTCGCGGGCCAGAACCCAGACCACCAGCAGGTTGACCGCCAGCAGCAGCCAGGAGGCCCAGCCGGGGTGTTTGACGATGGCGTAGAAATCCAGCGGCAGGTAGAGCGCGGCGGAAATGCAGCCCAGCCACGACGCCCAGGCCTTGGCACGCCACAGGCCCCAGGCCTCGAGCGCGCGCAGCAACCCGTAGCCGACCAGCACGGCCGCACCCAGGTGCACGGTATCGGGGGTGATCATGCCCAGCAGCGAGGAGAACGCGCCGTTCTCGGGGTCACCGCCGACGCGGTGGATCAGGGCATTGATGATGTTGCGGAGCGGGGCAGGCCCGGAAATTTCCAGGCCGGCCGCAGCAAGAAAGGCCAGGACGGCCTTTCCCGCTTCCAGCAGCGCGATGGCTGCCAGTCCCGGATGCGCGTGCGGATCCGGGTTGTAGGGCGTGTTGCCGGTCAAGACAATCAGCCGCCGCGCGACGCCTTCTTGCGGTCGCTTTCGGTCAGGAACTTCTTACGCAGACGGATTTCCTTCGGGGTGATTTCCACCAGCTCGTCGTCGTCGATGAAGTCCAAGGCCTGTTCCAGCGAGAACTTGATGGCCGGGGTCAGCTGGATCGCGTCGTCCTTGCCCGAAGCGCGCATATTGGTCAGCGGCTTGGTCTTGATGGCGTTGACGGTCAGATCGTTGTCCTTGGAGTGGATACCGATCAGCTGGCCTTCGTACACGTTGTCGCCTTCAGCAGCGAACAGCTTGCCGCGCTCCTGCAGCGGGCCCAGCGAGTAGGCCGGGGTGGCACCCGGAGCATTGGCGATCATCACGCCGTTCAGGCGCTTGGCGATGGCGCCCTGTTCCTTCGGGCCGTAATGGTCGAACACGTGGAACAGCAGGCCAGAACCCTGGGTCAGGGTCTTGAACTCGTTCTGGAAGCCGATCAGGCCACGCGCCGGAATCTTGAAGTCCAGGCGCACGCGGCCCTTGCCGTCCGATTCCATGTTCTCCAGCAGGGCCTTGCGGGTGCCCAGCTTTTCCATCACGCCGCCCTGGTGCTGCTCTTCGATGTCGACCACCAGCTGTTCGATCGGCTCCATCATCTGGCCGTCGATTTCCTTGATGATCACTTCCGGGCGCGACACGGCCAGCTCGTAGCCTTCACGACGCATGGTTTCGATCAGCACCGACAGGTGCAGTTCGCCACGGCCGGAGACCAGGAACTTGTCGGCGTCCTCAAGCTGCTCCACCTTCAGTGCCACGTTGTGCACGGTCTCGCGCTCCAGGCGCTCCTTCAGCTGGCGGCTGGTCAGGAACTTGCCGCCCGACAGGTCCTTGTTGCCGGCGAACGGCGAGTTGTTGACCTGGAAGGTCATCGAGATGGTCGGCTCGTCGACGGTCAGTGCCGGCAGCGCTTCCGGGGTGTCCAGGGCGCAGACGGTGTCGGAGATGGTCAGCTCCTGGATGCCGGAGATGGCGATGATGTCGCCGGCCTGGGCTTCCTCGACCTCGATGCGCTCCAGGCCCATGAAGCCCAGCACCTGCAGGACCTTGCCCTGGCGCTTCTTGCCTTCGCGGTCGATCACGGCCACGGCCTGGTTCTTCTTGACCTTGCCGCGCTGGATGCGGCCAATGCCGATCACGCCGACGAAGTTGTTGTAGTCCAGCTGGCTGATGCGCATCTGGAACGGGCCGTCGGCCTCGACTTCCGGCACCGGCACGTACTTCATGATCGCTTCGTACAGCGGGGTCATGTCGCCGTCGCGGACGGTGTCTTCCAGGCCGGCGTAGCCGTTCAGGCCCGAGGCGTAGACGATCGGGAAATCGAGCTGCTCATTGGTGGCGCCGAGCTTGTCGAACAGGTCGAACACCTGGTCGATGACCCATTCCGGGCGCGCGCCCGGGCGGTCCACCTTGTTGACCACGACGATCGGGCGGAAGCCCATCGCGAAGGCCTTCTGGGTGACGAAGCGGGTCTGCGGCATCGGGCCATCCATCGCGTCAACCAGGATCAGCACCGAGTCGACCATCGACAGCACGCGCTCCACTTCGCCGCCGAAGTCGGCGTGCCCGGGGGTGTCGACGATGTTGATCCGGTTCTTGGTGCCGGTCTTCTTGTCTTCCCAGGTGATGGCCGTGTTCTTGGCCAGGATGGTGATGCCGCGTTCCTTTTCCTGGTCGTTGCTGTCCATCACGCGCTCGGCAAGCACCGTGCGCTCGGACAGGGTGCCGGACTGCTTGAGCAGCTGGTCGACGAGGGTGGTCTTGCCATGGTCAACGTGGGCGACGATGGCGATGTTGCGAAGATTTTCGATGGACATGCGAAAGACGGCCAGCCGGTGCCGTGAATGGGGAAAATGAGTTCGCCATTATACCGGTATGTGGGCCTTGTGCGAAAACTTCCCGTTCAGGCGTGTCACGCCGCCCGTTCAGCTGTGGTCCCGGCAGGTGAGGGCCAGGAGGGCAGCGACGCGGGCGAGGGCGGGTGTAAACTATCGGGCTATTGAAAGCCGTCTTCTTTACTAAGGATTCCCATGTCCCTGATCGCCAATTTCGACACCTCCCGCGGCCTGATCAAGGTCGAGCTGTTCGCCGACAAGGCGCCGCTGACCGTGGCCAACTTCGTCAACCTGGTGAAGCATGGCTTCTATGACGGCCTGGCCTTCCACCGCGTGATTGCCGACTTCATGATCCAGGGCGGCTGCCCGGAAGGCTCCGGCCGCGGCGGCCCGGGCTACCGTTTCGAAGACGAGACCAAGAACGGCGTGCGCCACGAGCGCGGCGTGCTGTCCATGGCCAATGCCGGCCCGAACACCAATGGCAGCCAGTTCTTCATCACCCACATCAAGACCGACTGGCTGGACGGCAAGCACACCGTGTTCGGCAAGGTGCTGGAAGGCCTGGACGTGGTTGACGCCATCAAGCAGGGCGACGCCATCAACAAGATCACCCTGGAAGGCGATACCGACGCCGCGCTGGCTGCCAAGGCCGACCGCGTTGCCGAGTGGAACAAGATCCTCGCCGCCTGATTGACCCCGACGGCCACCTGAACAGGTGGCCGTTTCTGATTGCAGCCGGGTCGACGCGCCCGCGTCGGCGCGGCTTTACCCCCACAAACGCTTCTTAGCAGAGGAAACCCCCATGAAAGCACCCGTTCGTGTTGCCGTAACCGGCGCTGCAGGCAATATCGGTTATGCACTGCTGTTCCGCATCGCCTCCGGCGAAATGCTGGGCAAGGACCAGCCGGTCATCCTGCAGCTGCTCGAAATCGACAATGAGAAGGCCCAGGCCGCCCTGCAGGGCGTGGTCATGGAACTGGAAGACTGTGCATTTCCGCTGCTGGCCGGCGTGGTGACCACCGCTGATCCGCTGGTGGCCTTCAAGGACGTCGACGTGGCCCTGCTGGTTGGCGCGCGCCCGCGCGGCCCGGGCATGGAGCGCAAGGACCTGCTGCTGGAAAACGCCAAGATCTTCACGGTGCAGGGCAAGGCCCTGAACGCCGTTGCCAAGCGTGACGTGAAGGTGCTGGTGGTCGGCAACCCGGCCAACACCAACGCCTACATCGCGATGAAGTCGGCGCCGGACCTGAATCCGCGCAACTTCACCGCCATGCTGCGTCTGGACCACAACCGCGCCCTGAGCCAGCTGGCTGCCAAGACCGGCAAGACCGTGGACAGCTTCGAGCACTTCACCGTGTGGGGCAACCACAGCCCGACCATGTACCCGGACTACCGCTTCGCCACCACCGGCGGCGCCAAGGTGGCCGAGCTGATCAACGATCACGAATGGAACGCCAACACCTTCATCCCGACCGTCGGCAAGCGTGGCGCGGCCATCATCGCCGCCCGTGGCCTGTCCTCGGCCGCGTCGGCTGCCAATGCCGCCATCGACCACGTGCATGATTGGGTGCTGGGCAGCAACGGCAAGTGGGTGACCATGGGCGTGCCGTCCGACGGCTCCTACGGCATTCCGGAAGGCGTGGTGTTCGGCTTCCCGGTAACCACCGAGAACGGCGAGTACACCATCGTCAAGGATCTGCCGATCGACGACTTCTCCAAGAAGTACATCGACATCACCCTGGGCGAGCTGGAAGAAGAGCGCGCTGGCGTGGCCGATCTGCTGGGCTGAGTCCGTCTCCATGGCAGAAAATCGAGTTGCGAAGGCGAAGATCGCCGTTGTCATTCCGGCATACCGCGCGCGCGATTCGATCCTGGGAGTCATATCCCGGATCGATGACGGGGTGGACCTCGTCATCGTGGTTGATGATGCCTGCCCGGAGTCCACTGGACTCCGGGTCCAGGCCGAATGCACCGATCCTCGGGTACGGGTCATTTTCAATGAGCGCAACCAGGGTGTAGGTGGTGCGATGGTTGCCGGCTACCGCAGCGCCTTGGAGCTGGGAGCTGAGATCTGCCTGAAACTGGATGCGGACGGCCAGATGGACCCTGCGCTGATCCCGCAGTTCCTGGCCCCGATCCTGGCCAATGAGGCCGATTACACCAAGGGCAACCGTTTTTTCCATGTCCGTGATGTAGCGTCGATGCCGCTGGTGAGGTTGCTGGGAAATGCGGCGTTGTCCTTCCTGTGCAAGCTGTCCAGCGGCTACTGGCACATTTTCGATCCAACCAATGGCTACACCGCGATCCATGCCGATTGCCTGCGCGAAGTAGAGTTGGACAAGCTCGAGAAGCGCTACTTTTTCGAGAGCGACCTGTTGTTCCGGCTGCACCTGGTGGATGCGGTGGTGGTGGATGTGCCTATTCGTGCGGTCTACGGTGACGAACGATCCAGCTTGAATCCCCTGCGTGAGATCCCGCGGTTCGCGCGTTCGCACGCACGCAATTTCCTGAAACGCATTTTCTACGAGTATTTCCTGCGCGATTTCAGCTTGGCATCAGTACAGCTGGTGGGTGGGATGTCATTGATAACCTTCGCGCTTGTCCATGGTGGTTGGACCTGGTACCACAACTTCATGCGTGGGGTAGCATCGCCAACCGGTACGGTGGCAGTGGTGAGCATCGCGGCCATCGTTGGTTTCGTCCTGCTGCAGGGCTTCTTTGCCTTCGATTACAGCCGGATTCCGCGCCGGGCCCTGCACCGCTTTAAACGTTGATCCGATCGGCAAGCATTGCCGACGTCTGTCGCAGGTTGGGAGACCCGGGACGTGTTGAAACTGAAATTGGAAGCGCCTTTTGCGGTTCTGGCGATGGCGTTCTACGCCTTGTTGGGCATCTACTTCTTCACCGGTCTGTACTGCAGCGACGACACCCGCTACATGATCGGTGCCATCAAGGTTGCGCTGGGCGAACCCATCTCGGTGGCCTCGCTGGCCGAACGGCGCGCGATGTTCTTGCTGCCGGGTTCATTGCTGTATCAGGCAGGTCGCAGCCTGGAGTGGATGATCGTTCCTTACACCGCTCTTTTCGTAGTGCTGGGGTTGGCAGGTTATTGCCTGGCAAGGCAGTTTCTGGGGCGCACGGCCGCGGTCGCCAGCGCGGCGCTGGCGGCAGCCCAGCCCGTATTCTTCCTGTATGCCGGCGCGATGCTGCCCGATCTTTCCTCCACGCTGTTCCTGATGGTTGGGCTGTTGTATCTGTGTCTGTGGATGAAAGCCGTGTCCACCGCGCAGCATCGTTCGGCGGGCTATGCATTGCTGCTGGGCATGGCAATGGCAATGTCCTTCACGATCAAGGAAAGTGGAATCGTCCTGATGCCGGTCGTTGCCGGGATGATGATTGCCGCAGGCGCCAAGGCCGGCGCCGCTCGTCTGCTGCGGGATGTGCTTGTAGCCAGCAGCGGTTTTCTGTTGCTGCTGGCGCTGGAGGCACTGTTGTTCCGGAGTGTTGCTGGCCAATGGTATTCCAGTGTCGGCAGTCTGCTGGTCCCGCACGATCTGGCCGGATTCGTTGAAGCGCAGGGCCATGGCGTGCTTGATCGCCTGCACACCCTCAGGCTTGAACTGGGTACCCATACGACGCTGCTGTTCACTCTGGCCGGCATGTCGTCGTTGCACCTGGTGGCGCGCTGGTGGCGGGGGAAGATGTCCCGCGCCGAGGCGCTGACCTGGACGGCACTGGTGGCTTTCTGGTTGTGGCCACTGCTGTATTTCACCTTTGGCTCGGCCTCGCTCAAGACCTATCTGCTGCCGGTGATGCAGCAGCGCTACTACGCGCCCTCCGTCCTCCCGGCGGCCATTCTTGCCATCCATCTCGGGGTAAGCCTGATCAGATACGTACGTCTGATCATGCCGGCCTGGGTGCCGGCAATGGTATTGGGCGTGACCTTGGTATGTCTGCTCAGTGCGCCTTATCTCCTTCGGCGGGATCGTGGCTTGATCTATGGCGCGCAGGCCAAGGAGGCATTCATCCAGGCGCGCAATGATGCCCGCAAGCGCTATCCGGGTATTCCTTTCCGCGATGTGCAGAGCGGTTGGACGACCGACCTCAATCGATGTCGTGCGCTGTTGATGCCGCTGCGTGAGGATGGCAGCAACCGTTTGCTTGAAGCTCTTGACGCTGGCAGGGACAAGGCGGGGAAGGATTTCGGCTACCAGCCAATTACTTCCGCAAGCCTGCCGGTTCTCGTAGCCGGGCACGGCGCCTACATGGGTTCGCCCAGCCAGTTTCATTGGGTGGCAGACCTGCAGCGAGGGGTTGCTGCAGGGGAGTTCAAGGTCACCCTGGTGGGGAGATATGGCCGAGTGAAGCGGCAGATGCTGCGTGGCAAGTTGTGGATGCCACGAACAGCTGCAGTGGATGTTGCAGAGGCTGAAAGTCTACCGCTGGATGCGGAGGAGGCGCCGGCGCCCTTGGATCTCCAGGAGGTGAAGATGTACCTGATCGAGACCGCGCGACGCTGATCCGATGCATGTCCTTCACTTTGTTCAGTGCCACCTAGGAACGCCGGGCTTGCCCGGCGTTTCTGTCTTCTGCCTAGGTACATCACTGGCGCCGCTGAAGTGACGGAGGAATCCGGGCTCCCTGGCTGTTGAAGTATGCCCCTGGTTGCCGGGAGCCTTCCATGCTCAGGTGGGTGGGGTCGAAGTGGATCGGTTTGCCGTTCAGATAGGCAGAGCAGATGCGCCGCCGGCACAGCAGGTCATGGATGCCCAGATAACACGGTTCCTCAACACCCCGCGACCATAGGTGCAGCACAGGAAACTGATTGCTGTCTGTAGCAACGTAACCCGGATCCGGGCGTAGCCAGAAATAGACCTTGGCTAGCAAAACGGCACTCCAGCCGGCCGGGGCCGTCAGTTGTTTCAGGTCGGCGGGCAGCATCAACAGCCCGCCGCGAGGCTTGCCAACACGACGACAAAATATGCAGGTGCGATGCGAAGGATGCGCCGCAGGTAGAAGTTGGCGAATGAGAACCGCGATTCAGCCCGCGCCCGGCAGCCAGGGCAAGGCAAGTACAGCGGGCATGCGGTCTCCAGGTGACTGGCGTATTCTGCTTCGCTGCTACCTGCAGCCTGCTTGCGGGTGATCTTGGATGGTGAATGGACCATTTTTTGCATTTTGTTGATCAGTCGCTGCTGGTGGCGGAAAAGCCGCCCGGGCTGTTGTCTGTACCCGGGCGGTTGGAGCAGAACAAGGACTGTCTGGTCACGCGTCTGCAACAGCAGTATCCGGATGTCATGACGGTGCATCGTCTGGATCAGGTGACCTCGGGCCTGATGCTGTATGCGCGGGGCAAGGCGATGCAGATTGCCTTGTCCAAGCAGTTTGAGCAGCGCCAGGTCAGCAAACGCTATGAAGCGTTGGTGCAAGGATTGGTTGAAGGTGAATCCGGCGAGATTGATCTGCCGCTGATCTGTGATTGGCCTAACCGGCCAAAGCAGATGGTGAGCTTTGAACTGGGTAAGCCGTCGCTGACGCGTTGGCGGGTGCTGGCGCGCGATGCTGCTGCGCAGACCACCCGGGTTGAACTGGAACCGGTGACCGGGCGCAGCCATCAGTTGCGGCTGCACCTGGCCAGTATTGGTCATCCGATCGTGGGCGACGTGATGTATGACGCGCAGCCTGCGGCGCGGGTTTGCCTGCATGCGCGGCGTTTGGGGTTTACGCATCCGCTGAGTGGGGTGGCTTTGGAGTTTGTCTCTGAGTGCCCGTTTTGAAGCGAGAAGCTGCCCTCACTCCCTCGCCCCGTAACGGGACAGGGGCTAGTGCACTGGCAGCCGACGCATTGCTGGCCCCTCTCCCGCGCGCGGGAGAGGGGTTGGGGTGAGGGCAAGCTCCTGGCACGCAGTCTCAGCTAAAAGGCGGCCCTTGGTCCTCAATTTTCCGCCCCCGCGCCTTTGGTCTTAAGACCATCGTCGCAAAGAGCGCACCCCATGCTCCGGACTATGCTCGGTACACAACCAGGCAGTTACCGGAGGGTGTCGTGCAGTACGAGCAGATCTACCGCCGTTCCATTGAAGAGCCGGAAGCTTTCTGGGCCGAAGAGGCCAAGGCCATTCATTGGCACCGCCCGCCGCAGCAGATCCTGGATTACAGCAATCCGCCGTTCCGTCGCTGGTTCGTCGGCGGCGAAACCAACCTCTGCTACAACGCGGTGGACCGCCACCTGGCCGAGCGCGCCGAGCAGCTGGCGCTGGTGGCCATCTCCACCGAAACCAACGTCACCCGCGAACTGACATACCGCGATCTGTACCGCGAAGTGAATGCCTTCGCCGCGGTGCTGCTCAAGCTCGATGTCGGCCGCGGTGATCGCGTGGTCATCTATATGCCGAACATGGCCGAGGCAGTGTTCGCGATGCTGGCCTGCGCGCGCATCGGTGCGGTGCACTCGGTGGTGTTCGGCGGCTTTGCCGCGCACAACCTGGCGCTGCGTATCGACGACGCAAAGCCCAAGCTGCTGATCGCCGCCGACGCCGGCATGCGCGGCGGCAAGGTGATTCCGTACAAGGCCATGGTGGACGCGGCCTGTGCCGAGGCCAGCACGCCGCCGCCGAAAGTGCTGATCGTCTCGCGCGGGCTGGATGCAGCCGAGCCGCGCATCGCCGGGCGCGACGAAGACTATGCGCAGCTGCGCGCGCAGGTCGGTGATGTCGAGGTGCCGGTGCAATGGCTGGAGTCCAATGAGCCCAGCTACCTGCTGTATACCTCGGGCACCACCGGCAAGCCCAAGGGCGTGCAGCGCGACGTCGGCGGCTATGCGGTAGCGATGGCGCAGTCGATGCGCACGGTGTTCGACTGCGCGCCGGGGCAGGTGATGTTCTCCACCTCCGATGTAGGCTGGGCGGTGGGGCACTCCTACAACGTCTATGGGCCATTGATTGGTGGCTGCACCTCGCTGTTATACGAAGGCCTGCCAACCAATCCCGATGCCGGCATCTGGTGGGCGCTGTGCGAGCAGTACGGGGTGCGCACCATGTTTTCTTCGCCCACTGCGATACGTGTGCTGAAGAAGCACGACGTGGACTTCATCGACCGTCACGATCTGTCCGAGCTGAGATACCTGTTCCTGGCCGGTGAGCCGCTGGACGAGCCCACCGCGCAGTGGATAAGCGGCGCGCTGCACAAACCCGTCATCGACAACTATTGGCAGACCGAAACCGGTTGGCCGGCATTGACCTTGCTGCCAGGCCTGGAAATGAAGTCGGTCAAATTCGGTTCGCCCGGCTTCCCCAACCTGGGGTACCGGATGAAGGTGATCGATGAGCAGACCGGCGCTGAAGTGCCGGCCGGGCAGAAGGGCGTGCTGGTGATCCAGCCGCCGTTGCCGCCGGGCTGCATGAGCACGGTCTGGAACGATGACGAACGCTTCCTGAAAAGCTATTTCAGCCACTTCAATGAATTGCTGTACAGCTCGCTGGACTGGGCCATCCGCGATGACGATGGCTATACCTTCATCCTCGGCCGCACCGATGACGTGATCAATGTGGCCGGGCACCGCCTGGGCACGCGTGAGATCGAGGAGGCCATCTCCTCGCATCCGCGGGTTGCCGAGGCCGCGGTGATTGGCGTGCACGACGAGTTGAAGGGGCAGGTGCCGCTGGTGTTTGTCACCCTGAAACAGGCCCGTGCGGACGATGACGCGGCCCGGCTGGCGGCGGAGATGGTGCAGCAGGTCACCGCCTCCCTGGGCGCGGTGTCGCGCCCGGCGCAGGTGCATATTGTCAACGCGCTTCCCAAGACCCGTTCCGGTAAGCTGCTGAGGCGGTCACTGCAGGCATTGGCGGAACGGCGTGATCCGGGCGATCTGTCGACACTCGACGACCCGGGCGCACTGGAGGAAATCCGCCGCGCGCTGGGGAAATAGTGCGCCACCAGGCCATCGGCCGGGAGTGCGGTGGTGGTCGCAAGGGGGGCGGCAGGGACGCGGATGAAGTTGTCCATGCCGGGGCGGGGGCCCCGGCGATCCGCGCCAGGCCGTATTGCGATGCACAAGAATGGAGGGGGAATGGCATTCATCTATGCCAAGACGGCCGCTGGCCGGCTGGAGATCGAGAACCGTGGTCTGAAGCTGGCACCTGCGTTGCGCTCGGTGCTGCTGTTGGTGGACGGGCAGCGCGATGCACGCGAACTGGAGCAGATGGCACAGGGGTTGCGCGCGCCGAAGGATGTGCTGGCGCAGCTGCAGGCATTGCAGCTGATCGAAGTCGTCGGCGGCAGCGCCGACAAGGCACCGGTGCTGCCCGTGACCACCCAGTTGGGTGATGATCCACTGCGCTACCAGCAGCTGCGCGACTGGATGGCCGAATCGGTGCGCAAGCATCTGGGCCTGAAGGGCTACCTGATCCAGCTCAAGATCGATCGCAGCAAGACTGCCGTGGGGCTTGAGCAGTTGTGGCCGGAGCTGGCCACGGCATTGGGCAAGGCCAAGAGTCCTGCATTTGCCAGCCGCTGGCTGGAGGAAACCCGGGCGCTCGTGCAGGCCTGAGCACAGTCCAGGTACCGTTGCGATGATGCCGCGCAATGCGCTGAAGGGTGTTGCGCAGGCACTATCATGCAGCTTGTTTCCTCAGGAGTGCCGGCATGGCGGCAAACGACGACACCGGCACCGCAGGCTGGGACGCGATCAATGCTGCGCTTGCGCGGCTTTACCCCGGGCAGGCACCGCGCCATTACGGCACGGGCCTGTCGCATACGCTGGGGGGGGAAGACCCTCTCGATGGGGTCAGCATCTATTGGAACCCCACGCCGCGACCGCATTGGCACTACATCAGCTATGGCCTGTCCGAGTTGTATGACAAGCAGAGTGATGACCCGCAGGAAAGCGGCTTTGGCTTTGAATTGAGCTTCCGGCTGGCCGCCGCGCCTGAGCAGGACAGCAGCAGCGAGCCGCCGCTGTGGCCGCTCGATCTGCTGCAGAACCTGGCGCGCTATGTGTTCCGCAGTGGCAATGTCTTCGAAGCGGGCCACCACCTGGATGCCAATGGCCCGATCGCGCTGGACGAGCCCACCCAGCTGCGCCACCTGGCGTTCGTACCGGATCCGCAGTTGGGGCAGATCGATACCGTCAATGGTCGCCTGTGCTTTCTGCAGATGCTGGGGTTGACCGACGAGGAGATGGCCGCTGTGCGCCGCTGGTCGACGATGGGCGCATTGGCGGTGATGCAACCGGCCATGCCGCTGTGGATCACCGAGCTGGGACGCGATTCGCTGCTGCGTGATCCGGCCGTGGCCGCGCAGCTGCAGGCCGGCAGCCTGCGCGAGGGCTCAAGTACCGGCATGCTGCTGCTGGAAACCCTGGACTGGCGTAGCGAGGGGCAGACCACCGCCCTGGTGCTGGGCGCCGCCCAGGTGGCCAGTGTGCTGGAGCTGCTGCCATTGCGGCTGTTGCATGACAAGCCGCTGGTAATGATCGGCAAGGACCGTCAATGGCGCTTTGAGCCGGGGCGGGTGGATGACGTGCAGGCCGATGCCGATGATGCGCGCTGTGTGCTGTCCGATGCCAGCCTGCAGGCGATGGTCGATCAGCTGCGACCAGTGCGTGGCGTCTACGTGCTGCCTGGTGGGCGTCTGCAGATCGAGGTGCAGCCAAGCCTGCTGCGGGATGGTCAGGGCCGGGTGATCCGCGAAATCGGCTGACCACACGGCTGCCGCGGACGCAAGGGGCCGCCGCTGTTGCAGGCGGCGGCCCGTCAGACAGGCAGCGTGGTTGTTGCTTCAGTCCAGGCCTTCGGCCTTCAGTGCCGCCTGTACCGCCGGATCAGACTGCATGCGCTGTTCGAAACGGTCCAGCGCGTCCATCCCGGCCAGGTCGATCTTCAGGCCGCGGGCCCAACGCAGGGTCACATAGGTGTAGGCATCGGCGATGGAAGCGCGCGCCGTGCCGCCCAGCCAGTCCACCTCGGCCAGGCGGTCGTTGATGCGCTGGTACAGCACCTTCAGCTTCTGCCGCGAGTTTTCCTGGGTACGCGCGATGACCGCCTCGTCTTCCAGGTACTTGGTCGAGCCGAAGATCGGGTAATAGGTCGGGTGCAGGTCGGCGTTGACGAACGACAGCCAGCGATTGACCTCGGCTCGGGCGCGGATGTCGCTGCCGCCTTCCAGGCCGGCCGCCGGGGCCTTGTCGCAGATGTAGTGCAGGATGGCCGCGTTCTGGGTCAGCACCCAGCCCTCGTCTTCCAGCACCGGCACTGCACCGGCCGGGTTCATCTTCAGGTACTCGGGTGACTTCATCGTCGCGTAGTCGACGATCTGTACCTCGAACGGCAGGCCAGACCAGATCAGCGCGATATGGTCGGCCAGCGAGCAGGCGCCGGGTTTGCTGTAGAGCTTCATCAGATACCTCGGGAGTGAAGGGACTCCCGCATTATCCCCACAAGCGCGTTACGCGGTGTGGTGACGGGTATCAGGCGGTTGCGGTCGCGCCGGGCTCAGGCACCGGCAGCGCGCGGCTTCAGCGATTGCACCTTATAGAAGGTGTGCCCGCCGATGGTGGCCACCTGGTAGGCATTGCGCCAGCTCGGGCTGGCAATGGCGTGGGCGGCGAAGTGGCTGGCACCAGGAACGATTTCCTTGCGCTGGCCGCTGGGCAGGGCCCAGTTGCGCTCGGCGGCAAAGGCCACATCCACCGCTTCGGCCCAGGCATCGTCATTGCGCAGCTGGGTGCCCGGTGCGACCAGGGTCGGGGCGAACTGCTTGCGCGCGGTCACCACCTGGCACATCGAGTCCCCCCACAGGCCACTGTCGAGGCGTCGCAGGGCAACTTCGGCAACGGCCTGCTGTCCCTGCAGGGTCTGGTCGCGGGCTTCCAGGTAAACAGTCGTGCTCAAGCACAACGAATCGGCTGCCGGCTGCGGCAACATCTGCGACAGCCAGAGAATCCAAGCCAGTTTCATAAATCTCCTTGCTCCGTGTGGGCCGCAGCCGACCTGCCTCCCTGAAGGAGCCGGACAACACTGCGACTTGGCGTTATGGGGAGGCGGCCGTGGCATCGGGGCCGCCCCGTGGGCAGCCCTCAATCAGAGTGGGGAGGGCTGCGCCTGCTCACCAGAACTGGTGGGTGAGCGGAAGTGGGCGCAAGTTAGGGGGGCAACCCAAAACTCATCCTGAATGGGGTTTCTTGACATTCAGGTTTGTCGCAGGGGTGCTTTTCACCGCGGGTACGCGTATTCAGCTTTTTGCGGACACAGCCAAAGGCGGCGTCAAGCTCATGCTGGCGGCGGGTTCAAGCCAGGTGCAAGTGTGATTTGTAACGCGTTTTTGAGGGCGCAGCCATCGATGGTCGCCTTGGTGAGCGCGGCGCACCCTGCATTCGATGCGGTGCGTTCCGTCGTCCGGACGCGCCGTTCCCGGGCGCACTGGGCTTACCCGGGAGCAGATGGAGGCTGCTGACGTGCCTCAGAGGGCGGCGGCCAGGCGGCTGCCCTGGTCGATCGCGCGCTTGGCATCCAGCTCGGCGGCGACATCCGCGCCGCCGATGACATGCACGCTGCGGCCGGCAGCGCGCAAGGCGTCGGCCAGCTCGCGGCGCGGCTCCTGGCCGGCGCAGACCACCACCGTGCCAACGTCCAGCTGCTGTTCCTGGCCATCAAGGCGGATACGCAGCCCGGCGTCGTCCACACCCAGATATTCCACGCCGCCCAGCATTTTCACGCCCTTGGCCTTGAGGGTGGCGCGGTGGATCCAGCCGGTGGTCTTGCCCAGCCTGGCACCGGGCTTGCCCGGGCTGCGTTGCAGCAGCCAGACCTTGCGTGCAGCGGGTTCCGGTTGCGGCGCAGCCAGTGCGCCACGGCTCTCGAAGCTGGGATCCACACCCCATTCGGCCATCCAGCGGGCCGGCTCCAGCGACGGGGAGGGGCCTTCATGCACAAGAAACTCGCCGACATCGAAGCCAATGCCGCCGGCACCGATGATCGCCACCTTGTCCGCGGCCTTGACCCTGCCCAGCAGCACATCCAGATAGCTGACCACCATCGGATGATCGGCACCGGGGAAGGCGACCTTGCGCGGGCTGATGCCGGTGGCCACCACCACCTCGTCGAAGCCGGCCAGGGTGTCCACATCGGCGATGGTCTGCAGCTGCAGGCTGACCCCGGTTTCGGCCAGCTTATGGCGGAAGTAGCGCAGGGTTTCGTGGAACTCTTCCTTGCCCGGGATGCGCTTGGCCACGTTGAACTGGCCGCCGATCTCGTCCGCCGCATCGAACAGGGTCACCCGATGGCCGCGTTCTGCGGCCACGGTGGCACAGGCCAGGCCGGCCGGCCCGGCGCCGACCACGGCAATTGAACGGGGTGTGGTGGTGGCGGCATAGACCAGTTCGGTTTCATGGGCAGCGCGCGGGTTGACCAGGCAACTGGCACGCTTCTGCTGGAACACATGGTCCAGGCAGGCCTGGTTGCAGGCGATGCAGGTGTTGATGGCCTCGGGCCTGCCGGCCTTGGCCTTGGCCGGCCACTGCGGGTCGGCCAGCAGGGGCCGCGCCAACGACACCATGTCGGCGCCACCGTCGGCCAGGATGCCCTCGGCCACGTCCGGCATGTTGATGCGGTTGGTGGCGATCAACGGGATGCCGATATGCGGCTTCAGCTTGGCGGTGACGCCGGCAAAGGCCGCCCGCGGCACCGAGGTGGCGATGGTGGGGATGCGTGCCTCGTGCCAGCCGATGCCGGAGTTGAGCAGGGTGGCGCCGGCCGCTTCGATGGCCTTGGCCTGTTGCACGATCTCCTGCCAGTTGCTGCCGTCCTCGACCAGGTCCACCAGCGACAGGCGGTAGATGATGATGAAGTCCGGCCCGCAGGCCTCACGGATGCGGCGCACGATCTCCACCGCAAAGCGCATGCGCCTGGCCGCGTCACCACCCCAGGCATCGCTGCGGCCATTGGTGCGCGGGGCTATGAATTCGTTGATGAGATAGCCTTCCGAGCCCATCACCTCGACGCCGTCGTAACCGGCATCACGTGCGTACCTGGCGGCGCGGGCGTAATCACTTATATGTCGCTCGACGCCACCGGCGGACAACGCGCGCGGCGTGAACGGGTTGATTGGCGCCTTGCGTTTGGAGGGAGCTACCTGCAATGGGTGATAGCCGTAGCGGCCGGCATGCAGCAGCTGCAGGCAGATCTTGGCACCGTGGCCGTGGACTGCTGCGGTTACCTGGCGGTGGCGGCTGATTTCCCAGGGCCAGGACAGCTTGCTGCCGAACGGCGTCAGCCAGCCCACCACGTTGGGAGCGAAGCCGCCAGTCACCAGCAATGCCGCGCCGCCGGCCGCGCGCTCGCCAAAGTACGCCGCCAGCTTGGGGAAGTCGCGCGCATGGTCTTCCAGCCCGGTATGCATCGAGCCCATCAGGATGCGGTTGCGCAACCGGGTGAAACCCAGGTCCAGCGGGGCAAACAGGTGCGGATAGGCGGTGTCGTTGGCTGGCGTCATGGTGGATACGCTTGCGTATGGAATGGCCCATTCTGACTGGCAATGGTCCGCCACTCAATCCTTGGCTTGCATGGCCGGTGTCCTGATACCGGGCAGTGTGACAGTCGCATTACAATGCGCGCCGCCGGGTCTTCTGTACCCCTGTCAATCCAGGTCCAACAGCTCTGATGAATGCCCGTCCGTGTGATGCATCTGGTACGGCGATTGCGCCCCGGCTCTGGTTGCTGGTGATTGCCATGGTGTTGCTGGGCAGCTTGGCGCGGCTGGGCCTGTGGTGGGCGTATGCGGGCGAACAGCGGCAATGGGAAGCGTTGTGGCCCGTGCTGGGCATGGGGTTGCGCTACGACCTGGTGGTAGGGGCGATCACCGCCAGCCTGGTCGCCCTGCTCACGCTGCCACTCTGGCTGGCGGGTAGGCGGCAGCAGGCAGTGCGGGCGGCGCAGGGGTTGTTGGTGGCAATGATGCTGGCATTCGTACTGGCGGCGGCCTGTGAGCATTTCTACTACGGGTTCTACAAGACCCGCTTCGACCCGATCGTGTTCGGTCTGTTCGAGGACGACACTGCCGCCGTGCTGGAGACCATCTGGTCAGATTACCCCGTGGTGCCGGGCCTGCTGGGCCTTGCAGTGGCAGGGATGGGGCTGTCCTGGTTGAGTTCGTACGGTGGTCGTTGGCTGGAGGCGCGTTGGCGTCGGCCCGCACGGCGCGGGCTGCAGGTCGGGCTGGTGGTACTGCAATGTCTGTTGCTGGTGCTGTTGGCGCGCGGCAGCGTCGGCACGTTCCCGTTGATCCGCCGTGATGTGACGGTCTCTGCCGATCCATTCCTCAATGCGCTGGTGCTCAACGCTCCTTTGACCCTGTACCGCGCGGCGCGGATAAGAGGCAAGGAAAACACCATCGCTGATGATCCTCTGGTTGGCGTGCAACGGCAGGGATTCGCCACGTTGCAGGACGCCGCACTTGCCGCCGGCCTGCCATCGGGCGATCCGCAGCTGGTGCAGGCGGCCTTGTTTCCGCGGGCGCCGGGGCAACCCCGTGCGCTGGCCCAATCGCCCCATGTGGTGTTGGGCCTGCTGGAATCCTTTGGTCAGGATCTGCTGCATGTCGATGGCCCGGGCAACGACATGCTGGGGCGACTGCGCGATGAGTTGCCCCATGGGCACCGTTTCGACAATTTCATCGCCAGCCAGAACGGCACTCACCCGGTGCTGGAAAGCGTGTTGCTGGGCTCGTCGATCAGCCCGCTGACCCGCGGCCGCAATGCGCGCCTGACGTTTGATACCTCGGCGGCCCTGCCATTCAAGCGTGCCGGCTATCGCACGGTGTTCCTCTATGGTGGGGGCAGCGACTGGCGGGACATCGGTACGGCCTTCCGCCACCAGGGGTTTGACCAGGTGTATGACGCGCGCGACATCCGCATGCGCTTCCCGTCTGCGCGTGGTACCGAGTGGGGCATCTACGACGCCTGGCTGTTCCAGTTCGCACAGGAACTGCTGGAGCAGGCTGACGCGCGCGGCGAGCGCATGTTCCTTGTGCTGCTGACCACCACCAACCATCCGCCCTTCACGCTGGAGACCCCGCATCGCAGCTATCCCCTGGACCCGGCGGCATTGGGCGAGCGGGGTCTGGACAATGCAGCGGAACTGCGGGCGATGTTGGCCACCTACCAGTACCAGGCCGACCAGTTCGGGGCCTTCCTGCAGGCGCTGCGCCAGCAACCGTTGGGAGAGCGCACGGTGATCGCTGCTGCGGGCGACCACAACCTGCGCACACACTACCGTTATGACTTGCCGGCGCAGCAGGTGGACGTGGATCGTGTGTTTGCGTGGATGCGGGTTCCGCCGGCCTTTGCAACGCTGGACGGCGCGCCCGATGGCCAGGCTTTCGCCGGCCATGCCGATCTGGTGCCAACGCTGGTGGAACTAGCGGTGCCAGGCCAGCGCTATTTCGCGACCGGCCGTAATCTCTGGAAGGCCGCGCCCGGCGGTGGCGAAGCGCTGGCGCAGTTCGATCGTCTCTATACCCAGGCGGGCCTGCTGTTCCCGTTGGACAAGCCGCGCCTGTACCGTTGGCGTGATCACAGCCACGTCCAGGTGCAGGGCGTGGTGCCGGATCCGATCAGCGTGGCGCAGGTACGGCAGGCCGTGGCGTGGGGCGCGCTGCGCGACTGGCACATCCGCCAGCATGTGTTGCGCAACCGCCGCTGACAGCGCAACTGTCTTCACCCTGTGCTGGGCGCGGGCGCTGCTGTTCTGGGTTGGCGGTCGAACAAGGGCAGGGTGATGCCACAGAGCGGCCCGATCAGCAGGGCGAAGGCCAGTGTCCCCCAGCCGACATTGCCACCCAGCCACCAGCCCACCGCCAAGGCGCAGGTTTCAATCAAGGTGCGCACTTTCCAGATTGCCCAGCCGGTACGCGCATGCAGCCCGGTCATCAGACCGTCGCGCGGGCCGGGGCCGAAGCGGGCACCGATGTAGAGCCCGGTGGCGACGGCCAGCAGTACCAGGCCGGCGGCGTACAACAGCAACTGCCACAGCACGCCTTGCACCGGCGGCAACAGATTCAATCCCAGTTGCGCGCTGGGGCCGATCAGCAGCACGTTGAGCACGGTGCCCAGCCCGGGCTTCTGCCGCAGCGGTACCCACATCAGCAGGACACAGACGCCTACGATATTGGTGATGACGCCGAAGCCCCAACCGCTGCGCAGGGCGATGCCCTGGCTCAGTACGTCCCAGGGCGCAATGCCGATGCCGGCACGGATCATCAAGGAAGAGGCGATGCCGAACAGAAACAAACCCAGCAACAGCTGCAGCAGGCGTGGGGCAAGGTGCAAGAGGGGCATGGTGAGTCGATCAGGGGCTGCTGCTGGCGGCAGAAGCAATGCAGGGGGCGCTTGCGCCGCTGCCAAAGCTGCAACGGCGCAAGGTGAGCAGGGTATTGAGGCTCAGTCCCAGCCTTCCAGGGCGAGCTTGCCGATGGTGCTGCCGGACTCCAGTTGCTGGTGGGCCTGGCGCAGGTGGCTGGCATTGATCCGGCCCAGACGCTGGCTGAGCGTGGTACGCAGCTCACCGGCATCAATCAGACTGGCGGCGCGGGTGAGGATGCGGTGCTGTTCGATCATGTCCGCAGTGCGGAAGCGGGCGCGCGCGAACATGAACTCCCAGTGGATGCCGATGCACTTTGCCTTGTAGGGATCGCCGATCCGCAGCTCGCCGCGGGGTTCCACCACCAGGCCGACATGGCCTTGCGGCGCCAGCAGCTCGCCCAGCTGTGGCCAATAGCGGTCGGTGTCAGCCAGGTTCAGCGCCGCGTCCACCTGGGTGATGCCCAGCGCCTGCAGTTGCGGGGCCAGCGGCTGGCGATGGTCGATCACGTGCGCCGCACCCAGTTGCTGGCACCACTGCTGGCTTTCGCTGCGCGAGGCAGTGGCAACCACGGTGAAACCGGCATGCCGACCCAGCTGAATGGCCATGGAGCCCACGCCCCCGGCGCCACCGATGATCAACAGCACCTTGCCGGTGTTGCGGCGGCCGTCCAGTTGGTAAGGCATACGCTGGAACAGCAGCTCCCACGCGGTGAGCGTGGTCAGCGGCAGGGCGGCGGCCTCGGCGAAGTCCAAGGTGGTCGGCTTGCGCCCAACCAGGCGCTCGTCCACCAGTTGCTGCTGGGCATTGCAGCCCGGGCGGGTGACATCGCCGGCGTAATAGACCTCGTCGCCGACCTCGAACGCCGTCACCTCCGGCCCCACCGCAATCACCACACCAGCCGCGTCAAAGCCCAGTACGCGGGGCGGGTTCTCTTCGCCGGCGCGCGGGCTGCGCAGCTTGGTATCCACCGGGTTCACCGACACGGCCTGGACCTGGACCAGCAGGTCCTGGCCCTGCGGGACGGCCGGTGCATCGATCTGTACGTCCTCCAGCGCCAGTGGATCGTCGATGGAAAGGTAATGGCGCAGGCCGATCGCTTTCATTCGGGAAAGTTCCGTAATAGTGGGGGCGGGTTGATAATACGCAGGCTTTGGTTCAGCTGGCGGTAACCGCAGTGCAATGCCTGTATTTTCGCGGTCTGCGCGGACAAAACTGACCGCACCGCAGCAAATCTCCGGCAGGCCTTGCCACGCCTGACTCTTGCGTCCTTTGATCAAGCTGTATACGGTGCGCCCAGCCGGACACGTAGAGGTCTGGTGGTCGCTTCAATTGTTATACGTGCGTTAACATCGTCTTCACGGCCCAGCGCATAATGTGAGCAGCGATGGCGTGAGGATTAACGGCCGTCTCTGAACGCGACGATTATCGCTGTGCTGGACCATGCCTCTACCGGTTTCATACCCCCGAAACAAGGAGCTGTATTTCATGAACAAGAAGATCCTTACCGCCGCGCTGCTCGGTGGTCTGGCTTTCGCCCAGGCCGCTTCGGCCCAGGAATTCGACGACCGCTGGTACCTGACCGGTTCGGCCGGCTTCAACTTCCAGGACGGTGACCGTGGCACCAACGATGCCCCGTTCGCTACGCTGGGTCTGGGCAAGTTCATCAGCCCGAACTGGTCGCTGGACGGTGAGCTGAACTATCAGAACCCGAACTTCGACAACAACCAGGACCAGAACTGGTCGCAGTACGGCGTTTCGCTGGACCTGCGTCGCCACTTCATCAAGGAAGGCCGCGGCTGGAACCCGTACCTGCTGGCCGGCCTGGGCTACCAGAAGGCGGAAGAAGAGTACCTGTCCGGCGCTGAGCTGAAGGACCGCAAGGACGGCAACCTGGCCGCCAAGGTCGGTGTCGGTCTGCAGACCACCTTCGAAAAGCGCGTCGCCGTGCGTGCCGAACTGGCCTACCGTGCTGACTTCGACGACCAGAGCATCGCTCCGGCCCAGGCTCGTAACGAGCAGGATTGGTTCGGCGACGTGCTGGCTTCGGTCGGCGTCGTGATCCCGCTGGGCCCGGCCCCGGTTGCTGCTGTTGCTCCGGCACCGGCTCCGGTTGCTCCGAGCTGCGCAGACCTGGATGACGACGGTGACGGCGTCAACAACTGCGACGACAAGTGCCCGAACTCGCAGCCGGGTCAGACCATCGGTCCGGACGGTTGCCCGGTGCCGGTCTCGATCGATCTGAAGGGCGTGAACTTCGACTTCGACAAGGCCACCCTGCGTCCGGACGCCGTGTCGATCCTGAGCGAAGCCACCGAGATCCTGAAGCGTTACCCGGATCTGCGCGTTGAAGTTGCCGGTCACACCGACTCGAAGGGTACCGACGCTTACAACCAGAAGCTGTCCGAGCGTCGCGCCAAGGCTGTGTACGACTACCTGACCACCAATGGTGTGTCGGCTGCTCGTCTGCAGGGCCCGATCGGCTACGGCGAGAGCCGTCCGATTGCTCCGAACACCAATGCTGATGGTTCGGACAACCCGGAAGGTCGCGCAAAGAATCGCCGCACCGAACTGAACGTCCAGAACTGATCGGACGCTTCGGTTGATACAAGACAAGGCCCGGCTTCTGCCGGGCCTTGTTGCATCTGCAAGGGCGATGTTCCTGGCAAATACGCGATGAATTCGCTTTTACCTGCGTATGGCGGTTGAAAGCACCGCGGCCGCTGCCTACACTCGCCGCGTCATCTCTTTGAATGGAAATCCGGATGCTGCGTATTGCCCTGGCTGGTTTTGTCGCGATGGCGTTGACGCCTGCCGCCTACGCCGCAGTGGATTGCTCGGCCGCCTCGGTGGTACCGCCGGCACCGCTGCCGGCCACGGTCATCGCGCCGGTGGCATCGGAGCTGTACGTGCGTCCGGGTCAGCTGGGCATGCCGTCCGGCGTGTTGAGCACCGGCGGCGAAGAACAGTCGTTGGATCGCGTGCTGATGCGCTTGCGCGTTGAGAGCTGCAACAACGTTGCCAGCGCCATGCCGGCCCGTCCGGCGATCAATGCCAACGACCCGGCGGCCTACAAGCCGCAGACCGAGTTCGACAACACTCCCTGGCGTTTTGACATGAGCCAGAACGGCAAGCGCATGACCGCCGAAGAATTCGATGCCTGGATGAAGGCCCGCGGCGTGCGTGTGGTGAAAGCACGCCCGGCACCGGCCGAGGCCGCAGCGGCACCGGCTGCCGACCAGCCGGCAACCGAGGTCAAGTAAGGCGGCACTGGCCGCATCCGACGATGGCCTCGCGCAAGCCCCCGCAATACCCGCACGCCCGCCGCGTTCAACCCGGCGGGCGTTTGCTTTCGCGTCCCGCCGCGCGCGCTGCTGACAAGGCGGCGCCAGCGGGCGTGCGCCATGGCCTGGCAAGGGTGCTGTCCAAGGCCGGTGTGTGCTCGCGTAGCGAGGCCGCACGACGGGTGTTGGACGGTCGCGTCAGCGTCGATGGCGCAGTGGTGCGTGACCCGGAGTTTCCGGTAGTGAGCGGGCGCCAGCAGGTGATGCTGGACGGCCAGCCGCTGCAGGCCCAGCGCCGGGTCTATCTGGCCTTGAACAAGCCGCGAGGGCTGGTGACAACGGCGCAGGACGAACGCGGCCGCGACACCGTGTACCAATGCTTCGCAGACGCGGATTTCGGGTGGATAGCCCCGGTTGGGCGGCTGGACAAGGCCAGCGAAGGCCTGCTGTTCTTCAGCAATGACCCGGAATGGGCTGCACGCCTGACCGACCCGGACAGCGGTCCACTGAAGACCTATCACGTGCAGGTCGATGCCGTGCCCGACGCCGCGCAGCTGCAGCGCATGCAGCAGGGCATCGAGGACGAAGGCGAGTATCTGGCCGCCTATGCAGTGCAACTGCTGCGCCACGGCGAGCGCACGGCCTGGCTGGAGGTGGTGCTGGATGAGGGCCGCAACCGGCATATCCGGCGCCTGCTCAAGGCCTTGGGGCTGGAGGTGCTGCGCCTGATGCGGGTGGCGATCGGTCCTGTGCCGCTGGGGGGATTGGCGAAAGGGCAGTGGCGTGAGCTCAGCCCTGCAGAACTGAATGCGCTGGAGGCGCGTTGAATCGGGGTTGAAGAGTTTAATTTCAATAAATTCAATGGAATGGGTAGATTTGTTGTAGCGTTGGATTAGACTGTGGCCCTAACTTCCAAGAGGCCACGTCCATGCATGCTTTTTTCCGCGTCTCCGCTATCGCCTTGATGCTCGGCATGGTTGCGGCTGCGGCCGGGTGCGCGAGCTCGGGCAAGACTGCCGCCAAGGCCGAGGAGTTGCCGGTGATCGTCACCGTCCCGGCGGCACCGACGGCCGAGAAGGATGCGCTGGGTAATTACCGTTTCCTGATGCAGGAAGGCGAGAACAGGATGAGTGCGGATCAGTTCGACGCCTGGATGAAGGCCAATGGCATCCGTGTGGCCAAGGGCGCACCGGCGCCAGCCGCAGCGCCGGAAGCGGCGAAGAACTGAGCGAACAATACATGTAGTGCCGAGCCATGCTCGGCTGGGGCCTCACCGGCAAGGCCACTGCCGAGCATGGCTCGGCACTACAAACAGAACAGGCGCCCAAGGGCGCCTGTTCTGCTTTCAAACCAAGGGCAATCCGCCTCAGCCCTTGATCACACCCAATTCCAGACCAATTCGGGTGAAAGCATCGATCGCGCGGTCCAGGTGGGCGCGGCTGTGTGCGGCGCTGATCTGGGTGCGGATCCGGGCCTGGCCCTTGGGCACCACCGGGAAGAAGAA
>NZ_DLJW01000034.1:27647-38692 GCF_002477705.1 Stenotrophomonas sp. UBA7606
GGCACCACCGGGAAGAAGAAGCCAATGGCGTAGATGCCTTCTTCCAGCAGTCGCTGGGCGAACTTCTGTGCCAGCGGTGCGTCGTACAGCATCACCGGGCTGATCGGGTGCACGCCCGGCTTCACGTCGAAGCCGGCGGCAGTCATCTTCTCGCGGAAGTAAGTGGTGTTCTCGCGCAGCGTTTCACGCAGGTCATCGGCGGCAGCCAGCATCTCGAACGCCTTGATGCCGGCAGCCACCACATGCGGCGGCAGCGAGTTGGAGAACAGGTAGGGGCGTGAGCGCTGACGCAGCAGTTCCACCACCTCCGCGCTGGCGCAGGTGAAGCCGCCCAGCGCGCCGCCCATGGCCTTGCCCAGGGTGCCGGTGATGATGTCGATCTTGTCGAGCACGCCCTTCACTTCGGCCGAGCCGCGGCCGGTCGCGCCAAGGAAGCCGGTGGCGTGGCATTCGTCGATGTGCACCAGCGCGTTGTACTTCTTCGCCAACGCGGTGATTTCATCAAGCGGGGCGATGAAGCCGTCCATCGAGAACACGCCGTCGGTGGTGATCAGCTTGGTCTTGCAGCCGGCCGCATCGGCGGCCTGCAGCTGCGCTTCCAGGTCGGCCATGTCGCAGTTGGCGTAGCGGAAACGCTTGGCCTTGCACAGGCGCACGCCATCGATGATGGAGGCGTGGTTCAACGCGTCGGAGATGATCGCGTCGTTCTCGCCGAGCAGCGGCTCGAACAGGCCGCCGTTGGCATCGAAGCAGGCGGCGTAAAGGATGGTGTCGTCCTTGCCGAAGAAGTCGGCAATCTGCTTTTCCAGCTGCTTGTGCAGGTCCTGGGTGCCGCAGATGAAGCGCACCGAGGCCATGCCGAAACCATGCGTGTCCAGCGCATCCTTGGCGGCCTGGATCAGCTCCGGGTGGTCGGCCAGGCCCAGGTAGTTGTTGGCACAGAAGTTCAGCACCGTGCGGCCGTCGTCCAGGGTGATCTCGGCCGACTGCGGGCTGGTGATGATGCGTTCGGACTTGAACAGCCCCTGCGCGCGGATGGCGTCCAGTTCCTCGGCGTAGTGCCGGGTCAGCGGGGAGATGTTCGCGGTGTCGGTCATGGCAGGGTCTTGCGGTCAAGTGGAACGCCAATTTTAGCCTTCCCTGTGCCTCGGCGCTGTCGTCATGCGCAAAGGCTATAAGCGCGGCGGCCTAAGTCATTTCTCGGTAACGGGTGTGCACCCGCAGCATCGTCTGCACACCCACCCACCAGGAGAAGCCGATGACCGCCACACGCCCCCCATTCACCCTGCCGACCAGGAAGCTGTTGTCCCTCAGCCTGGCCCTGGCGGCGTGTGGGGCGGGGTCATCGGCGCAGGCGCAGCAACTGACCGTGGAGCAACTGCAGGAGCGCCTGCAACGACTGGAGCGTTTGGCCGGTGTCAGTGATGGCGCGACCGAAGGCGTAGGCCTGGCTGATCTGGACCAGCGTCTGCGTATCCTCGAACGCCGCCTAGAGCTGGCGGAAGAGGAACGCGTTGCCGCCGCCAAAAGCGCGCCGAAGATCGCCATCGACCAGAAGGGCGCCTCGTTCAAATCGGGCGACGGCAACTACGAGCTGAAGCTGCGCGGTCTACTGCAGGGCGATGGCCGCGTGTTCCTGGGCAGTGATACCAACCAGAACGACACCTTCCTGCTGCGCACGGCGCGGCCCACCCTGGAAGGGTCGCTGGGCAAGCTGGTGGCCTACCGCTTCACCCCGGAGTTTGCCGGTGACAGCGCCAGCATCGTCGACGCCTATGCCGATCTGCGTTTCGATCCTGCGTACACGGTACGCGTTGGCAAGTTCACCTCGCCGGTCGGTCTGGAGCGGCTGCAGTCATCCTCGGCCTTGGTCGACGTGGAGCGCGCGCTGGCCAGCGAGTTGGCGCCGAACCGTGACCTCGGCGTGCAGCTGCAGGGCGAAGTGGCCAAGGGCCGGTTCAGCTATGCGCTGGGTGTGTTCAACGGCACCGTCGATGGTCGCGATGCGGTCACCAGCAATCCGGATGACGACTTCGAATATGCAGGCCGGGTGTTCTTCGAGCCGCTCAAGGGCAGCGACAGCGCATGGGCAGGTCTGGGCTTCGGCTTGGGCGCAAGCAGCGGCGAAAAGCATGGCAGCGGCAACAACTATCTGCCGCGCTATCGCACGCCCGGCCAGGCCACGTTCTTTGCCTACCGCAGTGCGGTGGTTGCCGATGGCGAGCACCGCCGCTGGTCGCCGCAGGGCTGGTTCTACCGCAATGGACTGGGCCTGCAGGCCGAGTACATCGCCTCGGAACAGGAGGTGGCGCGCAATGGCATCCGCAAGCGCCTGGACAACCGGGCCTGGCAGGCCACCGCCAGTTATGTGCTGACCGGTGAGGATGCCAGCTATCGCGGGGTAACGCCTTCGCATCCGTTTGGCGTCAATGGCGGACATGGCGCGGTGGAATTGACCGCGCGCTACGGCGAACTGCAGATCGATGATGCCGCCTTCCCGTTCTATGCCGATCCAACGGTGTCGGCCTCGCAGGTCCGCTCGTGGACGGTGGGCGCCAACTGGTACCTGACCGCCAACCTCAAGCTGGCGACCAATTACCTGCACAGCAGTTTTGACGCGGCTTCCGCTGGCGCGAAGTTGCCTGATGAAAAAGCTGTTTTCTCGCGCCTGCAAGTTTCCTTCTGACGGAGAGCCCTGATGAAACATTCCTATCTTTCACGCCTTGCTACCGCAGCACTGGCGTTCGCCCTGACCTTGAGTGCAGGCGCCGCGTTTGCGCGCGACGTGCAGCTGCTCAATGTTTCCTATGATCCCACCCGCGAGCTGTACCGCGATTTCAACGCCGCCTTCGCCAAGCACTGGAAGGAAACCAAGGGCGACAACGTCAGCATCGAGACGTCGCACGGCGGCTCCGGCAAGCAGGCGCGCACGGTGATCGATGGCATTGAAGCCGACGTGGTCACGCTGGCGCTGGCTTACGACGTGGACGCCATCGCCGACAAGGCCAAACTGCTTCCCGCCAACTGGGAAAGCCGCCTGCCGGACAACAGCGCGCCGTATACCTCGACGATCGTGTTCCTCGTGCGCAAGGGCAACCCCAAGGGCATCCGCGATTGGCCGGACCTGCTGCGCAGCGGTGTATCGGTGGTGACGCCGAACCCGAAGACCTCCGGCGGCGCGCGTTGGAATTACCTGGCGGCGTGGGCCTATGGCGACCACATCTTCAAGGGTGATCGCGAGAAGGTGTTGAACTACATGCGCGCGCTGTTCCGCAATGTACCGGTGCTCGATACCGGTGCACGCGGCGCGACGACTACCTTTGTCCAGCGCGGTATTGGTGATGTGTTGCTGGCCTGGGAGAACGAAGCCTTCCTTGCCCAGGAAGAGCTGGGCCCGGACAAGTTCGAGATCGTGGTGCCCAAGCTGTCGATCCTGGCCGAACCGTCGGTAGCGCTGCTGGATCGCAACGTCGACCGCCATGGCACCCGCGAGGTCGCCCAGGCCTATCTGCAATACCTGTACTCGCCGGAAGGCCAGCGCATCGCCGCACGCCACTACTACCGCCCGCGTTCGCCGCAATACGCGGCACCAGCTGACGTGGCGCGCTTCCCACAGGTGCAGCTGGTCACGATCCGCAGTGCCTTCGGCTCGTGGGGCAGGGCGCAGGCTGAGCACTTCGCCGATGGCGGTGTCTTCGATCAGATCCAGGCGAGCAAGTAGACCGTGTCAGCAACAGCGCAAACACTGCAGCCGCGTGTGCGAAGCCAACGCCGGGTACTCCCCGGCTTTGGTCTTGGTATGGGCATCACCTTGTTCTGGCTGGGATTGATCGTATTGATCCCATTGCTGGGCGTGTTCCTGAAAGCCGCGGGGCTGGGCCTGGGCGGGATCTGGCAGATATGGACCGAACCGCGTGTGCTGGCCGCGTTGCGGCTGAGCTTTGGCACCGCGTTCGCGGCAGCGGCGTTCAATACGCTGATGGGCACCCTGGTCGCATGGGTATTCGTTCGCTACAGCTTCCCCGGGCGGCGCCTGTTCGATGCCATGATCGATCTGCCGTTTGCCTTGCCGACCGCGGTGGCCGGTATCGCCTTGACCGCGCTGTATGGCGGCCAGGGTTGGATAGGGCAATGGCTGGAGCCGCTGGGCATCAAGGTGGCTTACACGCCGCTCGGCATCGTGGTGGCCCTGGTGTTCGTTGGCCTGCCCTTCGTGGTGCGCATCGTGCAGCCGGTATTGGCTGAAGCCGAGCGCGAGTTCGAGGAGGCCTCGGCCACGCTCGGGGCTACACGCTTGCAGACCATCGTGCGAGTGGTGTTGCCAAGCCTGTGGCCGGCGATGTTGACCGGCTTTGCATTGGCTTTCGCGCGTGGCGTGGGTGAGTACGGCTCGGTGATCTTCATCGCCGGCAACATGCCCAACGTCACCGAGATCGCGCCGCTGCTGATCACCATCCGTCTTGAAGAGTTCGACTACGCAGGTGCCACCGCCATCGCCGGGGCGATGCTGTTGCTGTCGTTCGCGGTACTGCTGCTGGTCAACAGCCTGCAGAGCTGGTTGCAGCGCAGGGGAGCACGATGAACGAGTTGTTGTCGGAACTGCCGGTGTCCATCGCAGGCAAGGAGGTGGTGCCGCGCGTGCGCTCCGTCACCACCGAGCCGCGCTGGGTGCAGTGGCTGCTGATCCTGGGCGCGCTGGGCTTCCTGCTGTCGTTTCTGCTGCTGCCGCTGCTGCTGGTTTTCGCCGAGGCGCTGCGCGGCGGCGTGCAGGCATTCTGGGTCGCCATCAGCGACCCGGACGCGCTGTCGGCGATCCGCCTGACCTTGTTGATCACCGCGATCGTGGTGCCGCTGAACCTGGTATTCGGCGTGGCCGCGGCCTGGGTGGTCAGCAAGCACAGCTTCCCCGGCAAGCGCTGGCTGGTGACCCTGATCGACCTGCCGTTCTCGGTATCGCCGGTGGTTGCGGGTCTGGTCTTCATCCTGCTGTTCGGTCGCGATGGTTGGTTCTGGCCGTTGATCGAGGACGGGCTGCGCCTGCACCTGCCGGTGCTGGGCGAAACCCTGCTGCAGCTGCCACGCATCGTGTTCGCGATCCCGGGCATCGTGCTGGCCACGGTGTTCGTCACCTTTCCCTTCATCGCCCGCGAACTGATGCCCTTGATGGAGCAGCAGGGCAGTGATGAAGAACTGGCAGCCCTGACCCTGGGCGCCAATGCCTGGCAGATGTTCTGGAAGGTGACCTTGCCGAATATCCGTTGGGGCCTGTTGTACGGCGTGCTGTTGTGCAGCGCGCGGGCGATGGGTGAGTTCGGCGCGGTGTCGGTGGTGTCCGGGCATATCCGTGGGCGCACCAATACGCTGCCGTTGCACGTGGAGATTCTCTACAACGAATACGCCTACAGCGCTGCGTTTGCCTGCGCATCACTGCTGGCTGCCACCGCCTTGCTGACGCTGGTGGTGAAATCTTTCCTGGAATGGCGCCATGGTCAGTCGCTGGCCGCCGCACACCGTCATTGAGGTCGCAATGAACATCCGCATACACAACCTGGGCAAACAGTACGGCACGTTCCCCGCGCTCGACGGGGTGAGCCTGGATATCCGCAGTGGCGAGTTGCTGGCCTTGCTGGGGCCCTCCGGCTCGGGCAAGACCACCTTGCTGCGTGCACTTGCCGGGCTGGAACATCCCGAGCGTGGTGAGATCCTGTTCGATGGCGAAGACGCAACCGGCTTGAGCGTGCAGGCGCGCCGCGCCGGTTTCGTGTTCCAGCATTACGCCTTGTTCAAGCATCTGGACGTGCGCCGCAATATCGCCTTCGGGCTGGAAGTACGGCGCGGCGCCGAACGTTGGCCGAAGGCGCGCATCGACGCCAAGGTCGATGAGCTGCTGGCGCTGGTACAACTCGACGGGCTGGGCGGGCGCTACCCGGCGCAGCTGTCCGGTGGGCAACGGCAGCGCGTGGCGCTGGCGCGCGCGCTGGCGATCGAACCGCGCGTGCTGCTGCTGGATGAACCCTTCGGCGCGCTGGATGCCCAGGTACGCCGCGACCTGCGGCGCTGGCTGCGCGAACTGCATGACCGCACCGGGCTGACCACGGTGTTCGTCACCCACGATCAGGAAGAGGCGCTGGAACTGGCTGACCGTGTCGCCATTCTCAACCGTGGCCGCATCGAGCAGGTGGGCACGCCGGGCGAGGTGTACGACCAACCGGCGTCCCCGTTCGTGTATGGGTTTGTCGGCGAGGCCAACCGGTTGCCGGCGCGCGCGCAGGGGCAGACGCTGGAAGTGGCTGGAGCACAGTGGCCACGGACCGGCGCAGTACCGGATGGTGAGGCGTTGGAGGTGTTCGTGCGGCCCGAGGATCTGGTGGTCGAGGCCGATGGTGACTGGCAGGCCACGGTCGGGCTGGTACAGCGTAGCGGCCCACGCCAGCGACTGCGCGCGCGCCTGGCTGGCGCAACTACCGAGTTGGAAGTGGAGTTGCCAGCCGATGCGCCGGCCTATGCGGCCGGCCAGTCAATCAGGCTCGGAGCCCGTCGCTACGGGGTATTTCCAGCGGCCGCAGGCTGAATAGGGCGGGTCGGGGCGGTCGGGGTGAAATAGATGTTGCATCGCAATATACTTGCGGTTAAATATTTGTGAATCGGGCTCTGTCTGATCCCGATACCCCCACTTCCTGGAGAGATCTGCATGATGCACAACAAGCGTCTTGTCGCCGTGGCCTGCGCCGCCCTGTTGTCCGTTCCGTTTGCCGTCAGTGCCCAGGAGAGTGAGGAATCCACCTCTCCGTTCAGCGCCAGCTTCGGCGTGACTACCGACTACGTGTTCCGTGGCGTGTCGCAGACCGACAACGGCCCGGCATTCCAGGCGGGCGCCAACTACACCGCACCGTTTGGCCTGTACGTGGGCGTGTGGGGCTCGAATGTCGATTTCGGCGACGGCGGCCCGAACTTCGAAGTCGATTACAACATCGGCTGGAGCAAGGACCTGAGCGACAGCTGGAACATCGACCTGGGTGTGAACCGCTACACCTACGAAGGCGCTTCCAGCGGTTATGGCGACATCGATTACAACGAGTATCTGGCCAAGGTGACCTGGACCGGCCCGGTCACCGTCAGCGGCCTGCTGGGTTATGCCGATGACTACAGCAACACCGGCGCCAAGCAGACCTACGCGGCACTGGAAGCCAGCTACGACATCGGTGACAGCGGCTTCTCCGTCGGTGCTTCGGCCGGCTACACCTCGATCAAGGAAGAGGCCAACGAATGGCCGCGTCGTGCCGACTACTACGATGGCTCGGTCTCGGTATCCAAGGCCTTCGGCCCGGCGACCGCCACCCTGGGCTACTACGACACCTTCGGTTCGGATGCCTCGCTGCTGCGCCGCGAGTCGGACACTTACAAGCCGGGCGTGGTGTTCACCGTGTCGGTGGACGTGCCCTGATCCAAGCATGATACGTAAAGAAAAAGGCGCCGAAAGGCGCCTTTTTCCGTAGTGCCGACCCATGGTCGCCAGCCGGGCATTACCGATTCCGCCTGGGCTCAATTCCAGCTCAACACGACCTTGCCAGCCTTGCCCTGTTCCATCAGGTCGAAGCCTTCCTGGAAGCGGTCCACCGGCAGCTGGTGGGTCATCACCTTGCCCAGCGGGAAACCGCTCAGCACCAGCTGGGTCATCTTGTACCAGGTCTCGTACATCTTGCGGCCGTAGATGCCCTGCACGGTCAGGCCCTTGAAGATGATCTTGTCCCAGTCACAGCCCGCGCCCTTGGGCATGATGCCGAGCATGGCGATCTTGCCGCCGTGGTACATGCAGTCGAGCATGTCGTTGAAGGCGCGCGGGTTGCCGCTCATTTCCAGGCCCACGTCGAAGCCTTCCATGTGCAGTTCGGCCATCACGTCCTTCAGCGACTGGTTGGCGACGTTGACCACGCGGGTGGCACCCATGTCGGCGGCCAGCTTCAGGCGGAAATCGTTGACGTCGGTGACCACCACGTTGCGCGCACCGATGTGCTTGCAGATGCCGGCGGCGATGATGCCGATCGGACCGGCGCCGGTGATCAGCACGTCTTCGCCGATCACGTCGAACTCCAGCGCGCAATGCGCGGCGTTGCCGTAGGGGTCGAAGAAGGCGGCCAGTTCGGAGGGGATCTGGTCCGGGATCGGCCACAGGTTGCTGGCCGGCATCACCATGTATTCGGCAAAGGCACCGTTGACGTTGACGCCGATGCCGACCGTGTTCGGGCACAGGTGCGGGCGGCCGCCACGGCAGTTGCGGCAGTGGCCGCAGACGATGTGGCCTTCGGCCGAGACGCGCTGGCCGATTTCATAGCCGGTCACGCCCGGGCCGATCTCGGCGATGCGGCCGACGAACTCGTGGCCGATGGTCAGGCCCGGCTTGATGGTGCGCTGGCTCCACTCGTCCCACAGGTAGATATGCAGGTCGGTGCCGCAGATAGCGGTCTTCTCCAGCTTGATCAGGACTTCGTTCGGGCCCGGCGTCGGTACCGGCACCTCTTCCATCCAGATGCCCTTGGTCGCTTCGCGCTTCACCAGCGCCTTCATCGTCTGTGCCATTGCAGGGGACCGCAGTGTGTGGAAAGAGGGCGATTATAAGCTTTCAGCCGTAACCGCCCTGTACTGACCGATGGCAGGGGAGAAGGACGGTTACAACGGCTACAATCGGCGCTTCCAAACTTTCGGATGTGCGTAATGCGAGTGAATTTTCTTGCGTTTTCCATCGTTGCTGGCCTTGGCCTGGCGCAGACCGCGCACGCCGCCGAAGGCATGTGGGTGCCGCAGCAGCTGCCGGAAATTGCCGGCCCGCTGAAGCAGGCTGGCCTGAAGCTGGACCCGCAGCAGCTTGCCAACCTGACCGGCGACCCGATGGGCGCGGTGGTTGCGCTGGGCGGCTGCACCGCCAGCTTCGTGTCCCCGCAGGGCCTGGTGGTGACCAACCACCATTGCGCCTACGGCTCGATCCAGCTGAACTCCACCGCCGAGAAGAACCTGATCAAGGACGGCTTCAACGCGCCGACCCTGAAGGACGAACTGAGCGCAGGCCCGAACGCGCGCATCTACGTGCTGGACGACATCACCGACGTTACCGCACAGGCCAAGGCCGCCATCGCTGGCGCCGGCAATGATCCGCTCAAGCGTACCCAGGCGCTGGAAGCCTTCGAGAAGCAGGCCATCGCCGCCTGTGAAACCGACGATGCCTACAGCTGCACCCTGTACAGCTTCTCCGGCGGCAACACTTACCGCCTGTTCAAGAACATGGAAATCAAGGACGTGCGCCTGGCCTATGCGCCCCCGGGCAGCGTCGGCAAGTTCGGCGGTGACGTCGACAACTGGATGTGGCCGCGCCACACCGGTGATTTCTCGTTCTACCGCGCCTACGTCGGCAAGGACGGCAAGCCGGCCGCATTCGCCGCCGACAACGTGCCATACCAGCCCAAGCATTGGCTGAAGCTGGCCAACCAGCCGCTGGGCGAGGGTGATTTCGTGATGGTGGCCGGTTACCCGGGCCGCACCGACCGCTATGCGCTGGTCAGCGAGTTCGAGAACACCGCCACCTGGACCTACCCGTCGATCGCCAAGGCCTACAAGGACCAGATCGCGATGGTCGAAGCGGCCAGCAAGGATAACCCCGACATCGCGGTGAAGTACGCCGCCAACATGGCCAGCTGGAACAACACCAGCAAGAACTACGACGGCCAGCTGGACGGCTTCAAGCGCAACAACGTGCTCGGCCAGAAGCAGGCTGCGGAAACCGCGGTGCTGGAATGGCTGCGCGGCCAGGGCGCTGCCGGCAAGCCGGCGCTGGATGCCTTCGCACAGCTGCAGACGCTGGGCCAGCAGTCGCGCATGAACCAGGCGCGTGACCTGAACCTGGCGATGCTCAACCGCACCGGCACCCTCGGCACTGCCGTGCGCCTGTACCGCCTGGCCATTGAAAAGGCCAAGCCGGACGCGCAGCGCGAAGAGGGTTACCAGGAACGCGATCTGCCGGCCATCGAAGGCGGCCTGAAGCAGATGGACCGCCGTTACGTGCCGGCCATGGATCGCCAGTTCCAGCAGTACTGGCTGCAGCAGTACGTGCAGCTGCCGGCCGGCCAGCACCTGTCGGCGTTCGACAAGTGGATCGGCGGCGTCGATGCCAAGGCGGTCGAGGCAACGGTCGCGCGCCTGGACGGCTCCAAGCTGGGCAGCCTGGACGAGCGCCTGAAGTGGTTCGGTGCCGACAAGGCTGCGTTCGAAGCCAGCAACGACCCGGCCATCCAGTACGCGGTGGCAGTGATGCCCGCACTGTTGGAGCTGGAGCACCAGCGCAAGCTGCGCATGGGCGAGGAGCTGGTGGCACGTCCGCTGTTCCTGCAGGCCATTGCCGATTACAAGAAGACCAAGGGTGAGTTCGTTTATCCGGACGCCAACCTGTCGCTGCGCATCACCTTCGGCAACGTGAAGGGTTACACCGGCCTGGACGGCAAGGTGCAGCCGGCCTTCACCGACCTGGAAGGCATCGTCGCCAAGGAAACCGGCAAGGACCCGTTCGACTCGCCGCAGGCGCTGATCGATGCGGTCAAGGCCAAGCGTTACGGCGGCTTCGAGGACCAGCGTATCGGCAGCGTGCCGGTGAACTTCCTGTCCGACCTGGACATCACCGGCGGCAACTCCGGCTCGCCGGTGCTGGACGCGCACGGCCGCCTGGTTGGCCTGGCGTTTGACGGCATCTGGGAATCGGTTGCCAGCAACTGGGTGTTCGACCCGGTGATGACCCGCATGATCTCGGTCGACGAGCGTTACATGCGCTGGATCATGCAGGAAGTGGCGCCGGCGCCGCAGCTGCTGAAGGAAATGGACGCCGCCTCGAAGTAAGTTCGGGTTGCGTGGTTCAAGTAAAAGCCCGGACGGGAAACCGTCCGGGCTTTTGTTTTGGCCCCTCCCTTTCGCGCAGCGTAGGGGAGGGCCGGGGAGGGGGAGTTTTTGGCTGGCTGATGGAGCCAAGGCCGGCCGACTGTAGTACCGAGCCATGCTCGGCAAGG